>JANOAW010000036.1:0-5893 GCA_031411355.1 Hyphomicrobiaceae bacterium
ATTATTTTCTTGGTACGCAAATTTCCGGAGTTTTCCCAAATCAGTTTTATCGACAAACCTTTGTAACCGATGTCTATGATAGTATCGGGATTGCTCTGGCCGGGGCCGATGCCATCACGGGCACTGGCCTCGCCGACACGCTGTTTGCCGGCGGCGGGGACGATGCCATCGACGCCTATGGCGGCAACGACACGGTCGACGGGGGCACCGGAACCGATATTTTCTATCGTGCGGCAGTCAGCGGCGGCCAAACGTATACGAAACTCGATCAATCCTCGAACCGATGGTCGATCGCGTCCGCCGGCGATACCGACGTGATCTCGAACGTCGAGAAGATCGGACTTTTCGATGGCACCATCAGCCTACGTCAGGCCAGATCCAACTTCAATTTCGGCTCGGTCACACAGGACGCGGGTGCCGCCTCCGACATCGTGCTGCAGAGCGGTGTTCACATCGTCACTTGGACGATGCAGAACGGAGCCGCGATCAAGGGAACCTACGTCAGCGCGACTACGGCGGGATGGACGCTTGTCGCCACTGCCGACATCGACGGCGACGGCGACGCCGACATGCTGTTTCAGAACGGCGGCGATGTCGTCGCCTGGAAAATGCAGGCCGGCAGTTTGCAATCCGGCGCCTACATCAGCACGGGTATCAACGGCTGGAGCATCAAGGCGACCGGCGACATCAACAACGACGGCACCGTCGACGTGATCCTGCAGAACGGCGGCACCGTGGTCGCCTGGACGATGGGCAACGGCGCTGTGACAGCGGGCACGCTTCTCGGCGCAGGTGTCAACGGTTGGACCGTGGTCGGAACCGGCGATTTCTTCGGCGACGGCTCGACTGACGTTTTGCTACAGAACGGTGGCACCGTCGTCGCCTGGAACATGGTCAACGGTGTCAACGTCGGCGGCAAAGTCCTCGGAAACGCCGGGGCCTTTCAGGTCAAAGGCACCGGTGACGTCAACGGCGACGGTATCACCGACGTCGTGCTGCAGAACGGCGGCACTGTCGTCGATTGGATCGTCGACAACGGCGTTGCCGTCACCGGCAATGTCCTCGGCGCAGGCGTCGCCGGTTGGA
Source organism: Hyphomicrobiaceae bacterium (assembly GCA_031411355.1). Classification (GTDB taxonomy): domain Bacteria; phylum Pseudomonadota; class Alphaproteobacteria; order Rhizobiales; family Hyphomicrobiaceae; genus JABFRJ01. The sequence goes on from JANOAW010000036.1 coordinate 1,087, forward strand.
CCGTCGTGGCCGTCGGCGACTACAACGGCGACGGCACAGCCGACGTCGTACTCCAGAACAATGGCACGGTCGTCGCCTGGACCATGCAGAACGGTCTCAACATCGGCGGATCGCTGGTCGGCTCCGGCATCGGCGCATTCGGTGTCGTCGGCTGAGGCATCGTCTGGCCAACGCGGGACCGTCGATGCCTGAACCCAGCATTGAACCGATGGTCAAATTCCCGCTTGGGTCGCACATAGCGCTGTTTACAGCGGTGTGTATCTCGAAAACAACAGCGCTTGCGACGCAGTCAGGCGCTCATGCTGGATTTGTCATAAACGACTTTCTTGGCATCAAATTCCTGCGCCAGCTCGCCAGATTGGAACATCTCACAGATGATGTCGCAGCCGCCGACGAATTCGCCTTTGACGTAGAGCTGTGGAATGGTCGGCCAGTTGGTGAAGGTTTTGATGCCGTCACGAATCGCCATGTCTTCGAGAACGTTCACGTCCTTGAAGTCGACGCCCATATGATTGAGGATCTGAGCGACCTGGCTCGAAAATCCGCACTGCGGGAATTTGCTCGTGCCTTTCATGAACAGCACGACGTCGTTGGTGGTGATGGTCTTTTTGATCCAGTCATTGACGGCTTGGTCGGTCATGGCGGTCGTCCCCTTGGGCGAAATATCGGACCCTAGATGTGGGGACGGCGCGGCGGCTGTCAATCACTGGATTGGCGGCACGTGTCGCCGCACCCCATCCATTGACGACCCGAGCCCAGAAAAATCAAAGACCACCCCCGGGAGGCAGCGGGGGTGGTCTTCGGCGGCTGAGCCGCATCGGTCATCTGAAAGTCCAGCGGCGCCATACAGGATTGGGAGCGTGGGAGGGTCCTGTACATGAACCGCGCAATATGCGGTTGGTCACTGGTCCAGCGGATCACCGGCTACTGGGAAACGGTTTGGGCGATGGGAGATCTCCGTGTCTATCGGTGCAGCCGCCGGGGAGGACGACGGCTGCACCGTGAGGTCATACTGTTCGCATCACAACTTCGAACAACTTTAAATTGCATCAAATAGGTAAATTATTCGTTTAAGTTGCACTTCGGGATGAGTTTCGCGCGAACGTGAGCAGCCAGACGCGGACCGCGCTGGAAAGGTTCGTGCGACCACGGGTGCCATCTATCTCGGCCACCAGTTCGGTCACGGAGATGTCACGCGCAGCGGCCGCGTCTTTCAACGCTTCCCAGAAGGCGCCTTCAAGCGAGATGGACGTGGAATGCCCTTTGATGCGGAACGATCGTTTTGTCGGCCGTGCGTCGCCCGTCACGACACGCCCGTATCGTCGGTGCGCGGCCTTTTTGCGCCATCCAGACGGCGCGCTGCAAGATCGAGTTCGGCGGCCTCGCGGCGGCGATCGGCTTTCTTGCGCCCGAATCGAACGCGATTTTCGTCAGCCTGTCGAACCGACTCGGCACGCGCCCGGGCCTTGCGGGCCTGTCGGAGATTGACGATGTCGGCCGACATCAGAAACCCCTCATTTGCCGATGATGGCGCCGATGGCTGCGCTGACGGCGGCGATGGTCGCCATGCCATCGATGGTCTTCAATTGCCCCTTGGCATAGTAATAGCCGATCAGGGGTGAGGTCTTTTCGAAATAATCCATCAGGCGCATCTGCAAGGTCTCGACGTTGTCGTCGGCCCGAGGCTTCCCGCCGGCGGCGATCGTGTCATTGCGGCGCTTGGTGACGCGGTCGGCGAGAATTTTGGTGTCGACTTTGAACTCGATGACAGCATCGAGTTTCATTTTCTTGGACTTGAGCAATTTCTCGAGAGCATCGGCCTGTCCGAGTGTGCGCGGAAAGCCGTCGAGAATGAAGCCCTTGGCACAATCAGGGGCGGCGATGCGCTCCTCGATGATCTTGATGACGATGTCGTCCGACACCAAGCCACCGGCCTTCATGACCTTGTCGGCCTCGCGCCCGACAGCCGTGTCAGCCTTGACGGCCGCCCGCAGCATGTCTCCCGTCGACAGCTGCGGAATGCCGTGCGCCTTCATCAGGATTTCGGCCTGGGTCCCTTTACCCGCACCGGGCGGACCAAGCAGGATCAGTTTCATCGCCGTCCCCACGGTGACCAATCGAAGCTCTCGTACCCTGTCAGCGACCGCGGCCGGCAGGGCCACCCTTGAGGCGCGACTTCTTCATCAGCCCCTCGTATTGCTGGGCGATCAGATGGCTCTGGATCTGCGAAACAGTATCCATGGTGACACTAACCGCGATCAGGAGCGAGGTGCCGCCGAAGTAGAACGGCACACCCGTATACGAGATCAAAAGTTCAGGCAGCACACAGACGAGCGCAAGGTAGAGCGCACCGACAACAGTGATGCGCGTCAGCACATAATCGATGTACTGCGCGGTCTTCTCGCCCGGTCGAATACCGAGAATGAAGCCGCCATATTTCCGCAGATTGTCGGCCGTCTCGGTCGGATTGAACATGATCGAGGTATAGAAGAAGGCGAAGAACAGGATCAGTGCCACGTAAATGGCGAGATAGAGCGGTTGGCCTCGCCCGAGATAACTCGCGGCCTGCGACCACCACTCGCCGCCCGACGCGCCCAGCTGCGACGCGGTGGCTGGCAACAACAAAAGAGACGAGGCGAAGATGGGCGGAATGACGCCGGACGTGTTCAGTTTGAGCGGCAGATGCGAGGCTTCGTTCTGCATCACGCGATTGCCGACTTGGCGCTTCGGATACTGAATGAGCAGGCGGCGCTGCGCGCGTTCGATGAACACGATGGCGGCGACGACGGCGAGCATCAACACCAGCAACGCGATCAACAACGGCACCCCGATAGCACCTTGCCGAGACAGCTCGAACAGGCCCGCGATCGCGCTCGGCAGACCAGCGACAATGCCCGCCATGATGATCAGCGATGAGCCGTTACCGACGCCGCGCTGCGTGATCTGCTCGCCGAGCCACATCAGGAACATGGTGCCCCCGACCAGCGTGATGACGGTCGTCAGCTGGAAGAATATTCCGGGCTCGATAACGGTTCCAGGTGACGATTGCAGACCGAGCGCAATGCCATAGGCTTGGAACGCCGCCAGCGCGACGGTCAGATAGCGCGTGTACTGGTTGATCTGCTTGCGGCCGGCCTCACCCTCTTTCTTGAGGGTTTCCAAGGTCGGTATCACGCTCGTCATCAGCTGCATGATGATCGAGGCGGAGATGTAGGGCATGATGTTCAGCGCGAAGATCGCCAGGCGCTCGACAGCGCCGCCGGCGAACAAGTTCGCCAGTCCGAGGAAACCACCGGATGCGCGCTTGAAGTTCTCGGCGAAGGCAACGGGATCCACACCTGGGATGGGAATGAAGGTCCCGAAGCGGTAAACCAGCAACGCACCCAGCGTGAACCAGAGGCGCTTTTTAAGCTCCGTGGCCTTGCTGAAGTTGTTCCAGTTCAGGTTCGCGGCCAACTGCTCGGCAGCAGACACCATGTGCGCTTCTCCCGCCGACGCATATCGCACCGGCACTCGATGACCCTGCCATACGTGCGCACGCGCACAGTGCAAGACAAAAAAGCGCGGCTCGCTCAAATTCTGCGAACCGCGCCCCCTAGAACTACACGGCTACCCAAAGGTATGGGCACCCAGAAGACTGTGCAACCGAAAGCGTGACGACGAGACCGCGCTGCCATGGTCGGCGGGACGATCACTCGTCACCGGTCTTTTTCTTGGTTCCGCCGGTGACTTTCGCGCGCTTGGCGGCTGTCTTTTTGCGCTTGGCTTCGTCGGCGGCCAAGATCTTCTTCACAATTACGGACACCGAACCGCCGGCCTTTTCGACCGCCGCCTTGGCAGACGCACTGGCGTGGTTGGCGGTGATCGCGACCTTGGCTGTGAGTTCACCGTCACCAAGCAGACGCAGGCCATCTTTCGGGCGACGCATGATGCCGGCCGCGACGAGCGCGGCATTGTCGATGGGCTTGGCGCCATCCAGAACTTTATCGTCGAGCGCGCGCTGAATGGCGCCGACATTGATCTCGTTGAACTTCAACGGATGCAGGGCATTGAAGCCGCGCTTCGGCAAGCGCCTGTGCAACGGCATCTGGCCGCCTTCGAAGCCGCCGAGGCGTACGCCCGAGCGTGCCGACTGGCCTTTGCCACCGCGGCCACCCATCTTGCCCATCCCGGAGCCGATACCATGGCCGATACGGACGCGAGTCTTCTTGGACCCCGGGTTGTCTTTGATCTCGTTCAGCCGCATGGCGCGTCTCCGTTGATATCCGACCTCGGTCGGATACCGTTTGCTCGATACCGCCACACGACCGCGGCGAGGGCGGTGATGTCCGACGCGAGGTCGGACATCACTCTCACTTCTTGTCGTCGACGATGCGAACCATGTGCGCCACGCTCGCGACCATGCCACGCATTGCAGGCGTGTCGACGATCTCGCGCCGCCGGCCGATCTTGTTCAGGCCGAGCCCCTTCAGCGTTGCACACTGATACGCGGGGCGGCGGGCACCGCTCTTATATTGCTCGATGGTGATGGTCTTGGTCATGTCACGATACCTGAAATGTCGGCGCGCTGATTAGGCAGCGGCCTCGGCGCCTTCACCTTCGCCAGCCGAGCCGTCACGGCGACGCGAGACGATCTCGGACACCTTCTTGCTGCGGCGGTTGGCGACGGCGCGCGGATTTTCCTGCTCTTTGAGCGCATCGAAAGCGGCACGAACGAGGTTGTAGGGATTGGTCGAGCCGAGCGACTTGGCGACCACGTCCTGAACGCCGAGCATTTCGAACACGGCGCGCGCCGGGCCGCCGGCGA
>JANOAW010000037.1:0-3701 GCA_031411355.1 Hyphomicrobiaceae bacterium
TGGCAAAGGCGTGCCGTTGTTCTCCGTACGCGTCGTCGCGCTGGACGTGGTGAGCAACGACAGGACGCGTCCCATTACCGACGGTTTCGACAAAACCGTAACCCTCTGATTTCAGAGGACTCGTATCAAGCCTGATGTTCCCGTGGCAAGGCAAATCTTGGCGCAAATCTTGAGGGCAAATCTTAGGGTGCGGGTTCTACCGTCAATATCGCGTCGTCAAACCAACGACCCAATTCGGAAGCACCTCGAGCAGGGCCGCTTCGGCCCGCTTGTCGTAGCCGGAAATGACCAGCAAACCGATCGTGAGCAAGACCACCCCCAGCGCCGTCTTCGCACCCGATCCGACCGACAGCATTTTGCCGCGTAACCTGAGCATGGCCTCCCGCGAGAGCATACCGAGGATCAACAACGGCAAAGCCGCACCGAGGCCAAACATCGCCATCGTGAGCGCCACCTGCGGCAGATCTTTGCCCTGCGATGCCAGGACCGAGGCGGCCCCGAGCGTCGGCCCGACACATGGGCTCCAGACCGCCCCGAGGAGCATTCCGACGCCGGCCTGCCCCCACAATCCATCGCCCGAACGGGCGCCGAAGCGCCGCTCGACCCAGCTTGCGAGTGGTGATGCCGCACCCGCCACTTTCGCCTGCAGAAATGTCGACAACAGTACGATGCCGATGCCAATCAAAAGTAACGCCGAGAAGGCCCGGAATACGGTTTCATTCAAGCCGATCGAGAAGCCGATGGTCGCGACGAAAAGACCTATGGTGACGAAGCTGAGGGCGAGGCCGCCTGCCAGGGCCGCCGGTCCATAGCGGTGCTGGCTCGCTGCCGTTCCAATTACAATCGGCAGGATCGGCAGCACGCACGGCGACAAGGTGGACAGCAGGCCGGCGGTGAATGCCAAGCCTTGGGTGGCGAGCGACATGTGTTGGACATCTCCGGCGTCGGCACGCGACACCAAGGGCGGCAATCGAGACGATGACGTCGGCATATGAGAATGGCCGCACAGAGCGCGCGGCCATTCGATCATGCAAGCCGAGATCAGAGGGCTTTTGCGAGCAGCGCTTCAATCGAGGCAGCGTTTGAATCGCCCGTCGAGCGGCCGAGTTCCTTGTCACCCTTGTAGACGATCAGTGTACTCTGTTTCTGCACACCGAGGCTTTGCAGATCAGCCTTCTGGCTATCGAAATCGATGTCGAGTTTTACGAACGACTTGAACTTATCCGATCCAAGCAACGTGCCGATGATGGGAGCCTGAGCCTTACAGACAGGGCACCACGGTGCGCCGACTTCGACCAGGACGGCCTTGCCGGATTTCTGCGCATCGGCAAATGCAGCGGGAGTGAACTTGATGCCCGGAGCCGCGAGTGCTGGCGCGTTGAAGGTGCTCAGCGCAAGGGCTGCGAAAACCGTCTGGCGGCGTGAAATGATCATGTGACTGTGTCCCCTGGTCGACGCGGTTCGCGTCAGTTCGTTTGCAAACGGACTATGTGCGGGGTTGGACTGAGACACCAATCAATTGCTTTCAAGGTTCTGTGATGGGCGATACGGTCCGCCGTCGCAGATTTGCACGACGACTTTGCACACGCCAAATATCGATCGTCTCGCCGCCTCGAAGGCCGGTCACTGACGCGCGCAAATTTCAATTGTCCATCTGATAACCGCTCGTTTCGATGACTGGTTTCCAGCGCGCCGCGTTCTCGCGCATGATTTCGGTCAAGCTGGGGGCCGAGTGCATCAAGGTGCGCCACTGCAAGCGTTGTCCAGCGTTGTCCGAGCGGGTAGGAGCTGGCGGACGCGTCGGTCACTTCGCAAATGACCGTTGCAAAGCGAAGCCGCACCACCATGATCGCAACGCCTGCAGCTTGGCTCCAATCCGCCGCACGTGTTCGCCCGATGCCGCCGGAAGCTGCTGCTTGGGTTCGGGTACCCGTAAGGGTAGGGGATTTCTCTCCGTAAATTTCGTGTTAAATCAATGTACTGCTGGAATTCTCTGGCGGAGAGAGTGGCAGCATATTCGCGAAACGCAGAGTGCTCATCCGAGACGAAGAGAGACACAAACGACGAACTTAACAACTGAAATTGCTTGCTATAATTTAGTGCTAGCCGCCGATCACTCGTCTCATGAGCGCTCGGATGGCTCCATTGCAGCGCATTGTTTTTGTGGGAGAGGTGTGGGAGAAGTCTGGTGCGACTGCCGGAGCCTCCGCCATGCCGAAGAACGCTGGATCGAACCGACTGACCCCGCTGCAAATCAAGAACTTCCAGGGGGCCGGCGTCCTTGAAGATGGCGCAGGGTTGCGCATGGTCGCCAATGCCGCCGGGTCGCGCTGGTGGGCACTCAGGATCATGATCGGCGGTGTCCGGAAGGACTACGGTCTTGGCAGCCCGGCCTCCGTCACACTGGCCGAAGCACGCGACCGCGCCATCGACTAGAGGCGTGCACTCAAGAACGGTTTGCCTCTGCCGAACTGGAACGCGCCGGAGGCGCCAGCCAAGGGTCCAGCAGTCGCTGACGAACCGATCACCGGCGATCCGCCCCTAACCGGCCCTACCTTCGAGCAGGCCTTCGAGGCCTACTTCAAATTCAAGTCACGGCGACTGAGCAATCCGAAGCACGCGGCCCAGTGGCGCTCGACTATGCGTGACTACGTCTATCCGCACATCAAGGACCGGCCGGTTGCCGAGGTGACGCCGCGCGAGGTGATTAAGCTGCTGGAGCCGATCTGGGAGACGCTGCCGGAAACCGCACGCCGCGTGCTGCAGCGCCTGCGCAATGTGTTCGACTCAGCGATCGTTCAGGGCGACCGGATCATAGCCAACCCGACCACCGGCGTCTCGGACGTCCTCGGCCGCGAACGGACCGACAAGCGGCACCATGCGGCCCTGCCCTTCGCCGAGGTGCCAGCATTCATTATCGAATTGCGAGAGCGCAAGGCCACAGAGGCGACGCGGCTCTGCTTCGAATTCCTGATTCTGACAGCCGCGCGGTCCGGCGAAGCCCGTCTTGCAACATGGTCGGAGATTGATCTCGACAAGGGCCTGTGGACGGTCCCGAAAGAGCGGATGAAGGCGAGGCGCGAACATATCGTGCCGCTCAGTGCTGCGGCCAAGCTCGTTCTTGAAAAGGCGCGGCAGGCGCATCCGGCGAGCACAGTGCTGTTTCCCGGGGCTACTGGCGTACCCCTCTCGGACATGACGCTCACAAAACTGCTGCGCGACATGGGTTACTCGAAGGACGAGGCCACCGCACACGGTATGCGCTCAGCCTTCAAGGATTGGTGCGCCGTCGTCGCCAAAGTGCCCGACGAAATCTCAGAAGCTGCCCTCGCACACGTCGATAAGGACAAGGTTCGTGCTGCCTACAGGCGCACGACCTATCTGGATGCGCGCGTTGCGTTGATGGGCACGTGGGCTGAGCATTGCGTCAGCGGAACATCTGCCAAATGAAGAGAAGTTGGTTGCGGGGGCTGGATTTGACCGAGAGTTGAGTTGCCAGTGCTGAGCTGCGTCCGAGGACAAAGCAGGTATTGAGGGAAAACCGTCCGCCGTTGGGCCGGCCACCCACCGATCTTGTTGACCCTGAGCGGCTTTGTTCTCCACGGTCGTTTTCGACGGCCGCTCTTCCCCGAAGCAGACTTGAAAAAGCGCCATTCGCCCAAGCGAAACGGATCGGTGCTGCCTGCGGCCAGGCACTTACA
>JANOAW010000038.1:0-7958 GCA_031411355.1 Hyphomicrobiaceae bacterium
CAGCGACGCTGGCAGAAGTTCAAATCCAACCGGCGCGCCTCCTGGAGCCTGATCGCATTCGCGGTCATGTTCGTGGTCACGCTGTTCGCCGAGGTGATCGCCAACGACAAGCCGATCCTGGTGCGTTACAAAGGCGAAACCTATTATCCCGTGTTCGTCTATTACCCCGAAAGCACGTTCGGTGGTTTTCGCGCCATCACGGACTACAAGGATCCAGAAATCGAAACCGAGATCCGAGATCACGGCTGGGCGCTATGGCCACCGATTTCGTACCGCTACGACAGCATCAACAAGGATTACCCACAGCTCAAAGGCAAGGGTGGCATCTGCCTGGGCTTCCCCGCGCCGCCCCAGTGGGCGACGTCACTCGACCCCTGTCCGGCGGCGGCTGATCAGTTGCAACGCTTCAATGCCATCGGCAATCGCAACTGGCTCGGCACCGACGATCGGGGTCGCGATGTGCTGTCACGCTTGATTTACGGGTTTCGCATCTCGATCCTGTTTGGCCTGCTGTTGACGGCGGCCGCAGCCGCGATCGGTATCACCGTCGGTGCGATGCAAGGCTATTTCGGTGGCGTGTTCGATCTCATCGCCCAGCGCTTTCTCGAGATCTGGTCGTCGATGCCGTTCCTGTTCGTCATGCTCATCATTTCGTCCGTCCTGGTCCCCGGCTTCTGGACCTTGCTCGGCGTGCTGTTGATGTTCCAGTGGACCGGTTTGGTCGGTGTCGTGCGCGCCGAGTTCCTGCGTGGTCGCAACCTCGAATACATCATGGCCGCCAAGGCACTCGGTCTGTCAGACGCCAAGATCATGTTCAAGCACCTGCTGCCGAACGCCATGGTGGCGACGATGACGTTCATGCCATTCAAGCTGTCCGGCTCGATCTCGTCGTTGACCGCGCTCGATTTTCTCGGCCTCGGCCTGCCGTCAGGATCGCCCTCGCTCGGCGAAATGCTGACTCAAGCGACTGGCAATCTGCAGGCGCCGTGGTTGGGCCTGGCGGCGTTTCTATCGATCGCAACACTTCTTTCACTGCTGATTTTCATTGGCGAAGGCGTGCGCGATGCGCTCGATCCGCGCAAGAACGCGGCATGACGGCAATGCCAAACGGCGCTGCGAAAGCAGAGCCCGGACGGTCGGCGACCGACCCGGGGCGACGCGCATCAGTCTTTACCTCATTTCGGGCTCTGGTTCTGCGTGACCTGAAACTCGCAGCCCGCGACACGGGTTCGGCTGGGACGGCCATCGGCTTCTACCTGATCGTCGTCGCTTTGATGCCGCTCGGCCTCGGTCCGGATCTGGACCTACTTGGCCGCGTTGCGCCTGGCATCTTGTGGATCGCGTTGCTCCTTGCCGCGCTATTGGCGACCGCGCGCATGTTCGAGGTCGATGCCGACGACGGCTCCCTCGACGTCCTGGCGCTCTCCCCGCTCCCGCTCGAGGCGGTCGCCCTGGCGAAAATCCTCGTCCACTGGCTGACGGTGGCTGTTCCGCTGGTTGTCAGCAGCCCCCTCCTCGGCCTGCTGCTCAACCTCGACATCCGAGCCGTCGGGACACTTGTCGGCTCGATGCTGATCGGCACCCCCGCGATCAGTGCCGTCGGCGCGATCGGCGCCGCATTGACGTTGCGGTCCCGCAAAGGCGGGCTGCTCCTCGCCCTGCTGGTCCTGCCGCTTTATATTCCGACCCTGATCTTCGGCATTGCGGCCGTCACCGGCGCGACCGGTGGCATGGTCGGAGCAAGCACCGGGCCGGTGCTGATGCTCGCGGCCGTCTCGCTCGGCGCACTCGTCGTGTCGGCCTGGGCGACCGGCGCCGCGTTGTCGGCGCACGTCAAATGAAAGCGGCTGCGCCAACCACATTCCCCACGAATCCTGAGACCCTTCAACCTGCCCTCTCGACGAATAGCCGCTCGTCGCACTACACTGGTGTGACTCGTGCGACGCCGCGGAGGGCGTCTCGATGGCTGTGATCGACCTTGGACGCCGCGTGAACATCAACATCCCGAATTTCATCACACTCGCCCGGGTCATCTCCGTTCCGTTCGTATTTTGGCTCCTGCTGACCGGTAACGCCAAGGCGGCCTTCTTCGTCTTCCTGGCGGCCGGCATCTCGGACGCGGTCGACGGCTATCTGGCCAAACGCTTCAACTGGCAGACGGAACTCGGCGCCTACCTCGATCCCCTCGCCGACAAATTGCTGATCGTCTCGATCTACATCGCGCTCGGCGCCTCGGGCGCATTACCCCTTTGGCTGATCATCGCGGTCGTCAGTCGCGATATACTGATCGTCGCGGCCGTTCTCCTGGCGTGGCTGCTCGACCAACCCGTCCGCATCGCGCCATTGCTGGTGTCCAAACTCAACACACTGTCGCAACTCGTGCTCGCCTCGACTGTGTTGGCCGATCTTGCGTTCCAGCTCGATCTCACGACGACACGGCTGTGGCTCAGCTGGATCACGGGGGCGCTGACACTGCTGTCGCTCTTGGCCTATCTCAAGCAATGGCTCGCTCATATGACGGCGCCGCCGCGAGCCTGACGTTTTTCACCCCATCGACTTGCAGAACGTCGTGAAGTCTGCCGATACTGCCGACAGCGCAAACGGAGGCCTCATCCATGCCACGTGGCATCAAGGACAAAGTCGTCATCCTGGGCATGGGATGCTCGAAATTTGGCGAACGTTGGGACAAAGAAGCCGACGACTTGATGGTCGAAGCTTACAGTGAAGCCATTGCCGAGGCCGGCATCGAAACCAAACAGATCGACGCCGCCTGGCTGTCGACCGCGATCGAAGAACAACACGTCGGCAAATCCGCGACACCGCTCGCGATTGCGCTTCGCCTGCCCTACATCCCCGTCACGCGCGTCGAAAACTTCTGCGCATCGGGTACCGAGGCTTTCCGTGGCGCTGTCTATGCAGTTGCCTCGGGCGCAGCCGACATCGCTCTCGCCATGGGCGTCGAGAAGCTGAAAGACACCGGCTACGGCGGCCTGCCCCAGCGCGGGCGCGGCACCTTCAACGACCAGACGTGGCCGAACATTTCAGCCCCCGGATCGTTCGCTCAGCTCGCCGCCGCCTATCGCGCGAAATACAAGGCATCGCCCGAAGACTTGAAGCGGGCCATGGCCCACATCTCGGTTAAAAGCCACGACAACGGCTCGCGCAATCCCAAGGCGCATCTGCGCAACAAAATCACCATGGACACGGTGTTGAACTCCCCCATGATCGCCGAGCCGCTCGGCTTGTATGATTGCTGCGGCGTTTCCGACGGCGCCGCCTGCGCCATCGTCACCACCCCTGAAATCGCCAAGAGCCTCGGCAAGACCGACCTTATTTCGGTCAAGGCCCTGCAGGTCGCCGTCTCGAACGGCCAGGAAGCCCAATACAACGCCTGGGACGGTAGCTATTTCGCCACCACCCGCATCGCAGCCAAACGCGCCTACGATGAAGCCGGCATCACCAAGCCGCGTGATCAGGTGAGCCTGATCGAAGTCCACGACTGCTTCTCGGTCACCGAACTTGTGACCATGGAGGATCTCCATATCTCGGCTGAGGGCCGCGCCATCCACGACGTCCTCGACGGATTTTACGACGCCGACGGCACCGTGCCGTGCCAGATCGACGGCGGCCTCAAATGTTTCGGCCACCCCATCGGCGCATCGGGCATGCGCATGATCTACGAAATGAAACTGCAGATGCAAGGCCGTGCCGGCGAACGCCAGCGTCAGGACACACCAAGCATCGGCCTCACGCACAACCTCGGCGGCTTCCCGAGCCGCAACGTTTGCGCCATCTCGATCGTCGGTCGCTATGGACAGTGACTGACTAGAATTTCAATTTTGGACGGCCTGCAACCGGCGCCCCAGACGATGAGAGCCCACACATGCTCATAACGGCTTGGTGGGATCGGTGACACATTCAACCGACCCAAAATGGGCTCGCCCGAATCGCAGTGGTGCGCGCGGGGCAGTGACTGACGGTCCACGTCAAGTGCGGCAGCACCAACCCGCTTCCTCATTTGGCCACGATGCGCTAGCTTTTTTCTGAAACCACACTGACGCTGGTCCGCTGAATGTCTGCCCTTGCCACACTTGACCGCTCCAGACCGTCCCCGATGACGGTGGTGGAGTTCGATGTGTTCCTCGACGGACAGGATGATCCGCGGCTGTTCGAGCTGGTAGACGGTGCAGTGGTCATGATGTCGAACCCGACCGAAACACACAATCAGATCGCAATGAACGTCGGCTCGCCACTGAAGCTGGCGATGGATAAGCGGCGGTGCCGGACCTACATGGCCGACATGCGCGTGCAGCGGAGTGATAGGGCGACGGAAACGTTCAAGCCACGGCCAGACGTCATCGTGCGCTGCGGTCCACATACCGGCAAGACCTTCATCACGGATCCCCTGGTGATCGTCGAAGTGTTATCGCCCTCGACCATGGACATCGATCGCAGTTTGAAACTTGAATTCTATAAGTCGTTGCCAACCATGTGCCACATCGCCATGGTCTATCAGGACCAGCGCCGTATCGAGCATTACCGGCGCGCCGATACGGGCTGGGAGCGGATCGTGCTGCAGCACCCTGACGACCTCCTGTCATTCGACCACGTCGCCTTCCACATGCCGCTCAGCGACGTTTACTTCGGGCTGGAAATCTAACCTCCTCGACGCACCGACGCCGAGCGGGTATCGATGTGGCCATGGTTGAACCGGCTGCACCTAGGACGATTTCAATTCCGCTCGGCGTGACAATCGCCCGCGAGGCCGTCGAGAATCCGTGGCAAGATCATATCTGGCGGGCCGTATCGGTGTTTCTCGACGCCGAGCCGATCACGGCGTGGCGCACTCTCGAGCAGCGACCGGGCTACGAACATTTTCACGCGGCCACCCTTCCGCTCGACCTGCATCGCAAGGAAACGCCCGGATACATTGCCAATCTCGCCGGTGCCGACCCAGGCATTTTTGTCGTCATCCGACAGGGACCGGCTGTGCACGATGGGCCCGAACCCGTGCACGTGGCGCTGATCACCGCATCGGCGCACGACGTCGAAGCCTTTGGCCACCTCGGCGAAGAGGTGATTGGCCGAGTTGCGATGCCCGTTGCCGTGCGTGAGCTGCTGGAAGCTTTTATCGACAGGCACCATGTGGACGAGCCGTTTCGGAAGCGCCGACGCAAACCCCATCTCGTCGCCGAAGAGCACCAGTTCGGCCAAGAGCCGATCCAAGTGCTGCGGCAACGCATGCGCAGGACGGGGGGCGAACCCGCGTGACCGACGACACCAAGCGACCCGACGCAGCCGACGGCCATGCGTCGGATGAGGCATTCTTCGCCCGTTGGTCACGCCGCAAGCGCCAGGCAGAACCGACGGTGCGCTCCGATGTCGACCCGATCGCGGCTAAGCCTCCCGCGGCGCCTGTCGCAAAGGACGCCGCACAGGTTAACGCCGAAGGCGGCTCCCCGGCCACCACGGCCGAACCGATCGCAGCCGAGCCGCAGCCGGGACCGCTTACCGAAGCCGATTTCGACGACGTCGATTTCGATGCCCTGACCTACGGCTCCGACTACGGCCGCTTCATGCAGGCCGGCGTGCCCGAAAGCATCCGCCAGAAGGCTTTGTCGAAGCTTTGGCACTCCGACCCGATTTTCACGGCTGTCGATCCGTTCCAGGATTATGCCGGCGACTACACCGATGCGGCGGTGGTCCCCAAGTCGGGCATCGTCAAAACGGCCTACAAGGTCGGCCAGGGCTTCCTCAGTGACGACGAAGCCCATGCGTGGCACCGGCTCGGCAAACCGACCCTTCCGGCTGAGATGGCAGCACTGCCCATTCTCGTGCCCGGGGTGCGCGTGCGATCGGCGACAACGTCCGACAGCGAGGCGGTGCTGACGGTGCATCGGTCGGCAAGTCTGGAGACGGCGGACACCACCCATATCGACCATCCGACGCTTTGGCCGCACGTTCTGACGGCAGACGGCTATGCGCGAGCCTTGGCCGCAGGCGAAGTCATCGAAATTGCTGTCGACGAGGAAACGACCTCCGCCGTCGCCGTCGTGGCAACGATCGACGACACGGTGACGGCGCTGTTCGTGCACGCACAGCGAGCCCGCCGTGGCCTCGGTCGCGCCATGTTGCAGCGGGCAGTGGCGGCGATTCGCTCACGTGGCCATGCCGAAGCCAATTTGAAAGCGGACGCGCGCGCCCGACCGTTCTTCGAGGCGCAGGGCTTCGATGCGCGCGCGGAGACTGAGACAACACCGCGTGACGGGCTGACGCGTGATGCCGTCGACATGCACAAGCGCCTCGTCGCGCCCTCAGACCTTACGATCAGCCGAGAACCACCCGACCAACCCGAGGTGCGCGCTTTCTTCGCTGCCTCGGAAGCCTATATGGGCAAGCTGTATCCAGCCGAGAGCAATCATTTCGTCGGCGTCGAAACACTCACGGCGCCGCATGTCGTCTTCTTGGTCGCCCGCAGCGGCGGCACGGCGCTCGGCTGTGGCGCCATCGTCAAATCCACGGATGCGTCGTCTGAAATCAAGCGCATGTGGATCGCGCCCCATGCGCGCGGCCTCGACCTGGGCCGTCGCCTACTGGACGCACTGCTCAATGAAGCCCGCACCGAAGGCCTGTCGATGGTGCGCTTGGAAACGGGCATCGCTCAACCTGAGGCACTTGGCCTCTATCGTCGCGCAGGCTTTGTCGAAATTGGTCCATTCGGGACGTATCAGGCCGATCCGCTCAGCCTATTCATGGAGCGCGCCGTCTGACGCGACAGCGACACTTCAATCGAAATTCAGCAGTCATGAACGCACAAAGCGCACCCGACAGGATGCGCTTTGAATTTCGGTCAATCCGACCCTGGTCCAGGCCGACCCTGGTCTACGGACATGCGATCAAGCAACCTTGCGCACGCGTGACAGGCGCGTGACCGTACCGCGAGTGGGTACTGCCTTCGGCTGTTCAAGCGGCCCGTTCCGACGATGCTCACTGACCGTGAGATCGCGTGCCTGGAACGCACGACGCAGCACGTCGACGACGCGTTGCGCCTCGACGCCACCCCGCACGACCATGTCGAAGGCCGCGTAGTCAGCGTGCGGCCAGCTGTGAAAGGAGATGTGGCTCCCTTCGAGCACGGCAACACCCGACATACCGCCTTTCGGGGCATGCTTGTGCACATGGACATGGAGCAACTTAGCCCCAGCCACCTCGACACACTTCCTGAGTGTGTCCTCAACGTGCTTCAAATCGTCGAGCCGGCGGGCGCCGGCGATGTCGACGATCAGATGCACACTCGCGATACTCCACGCATCATCCTGTTCGGGCGACGTGTCCAAGTGGACATCCTCCCTGACGAGCGGCACGATAAGATCTTCCGTTTGGGTGGTGCTTGAACGAGTCAAGTCCATCCCCAATTGGAAGAGGGAATCATTAAAGGCCATATGACCCTCCCCAACCAGCAGATAGAGTTCGACCCGAACAGCTCCTTACCTTCGTGGTTTCAGGATGATCCTTGACCTTTGGGGCAGGTGGACTGTCGGACGGGGGGCATATGATGCAACAAACCCCCCTGCGCAAGAGAAAATCAGGGCGAGATTAAAATTAGTTGTCCAGGCGTGATCGCAGGGCACAGCCGCCCGCCCGCGAAGGCGATTTCTGCCGCATTTTTTTAACCATTTTTCACAGCTCTGGCGCGCGCGCCGTGGCAGCCTTACACTGGTGCCATCCAACGTGTCCGACGGGCCTCGTCGACGCGCCCTTAAGCTGCCCGAGCCCTCATATGTTCGTCACCTTCTTCCAGGAATTGAAGTCGGCCAAAGTGCCGGTGACAGTCAAAGAATATCTGATGCTGATGGAGGCGTTGACGGCCGATCTCGCCGACATGCAGGTCGAGCATTTCTACTATCTGTCGCGCGCGGCGTTGGTCAAAGACGAGCGCCACATCGACAAGTTCGATC
>JANOAW010000039.1:0-12109 GCA_031411355.1 Hyphomicrobiaceae bacterium
ACCACACCCACTGTCATGGCCGGGCCTGTCCCGGCCACCCATCGTGCACCATGCTCGATTGGGAATATGGGGCGCACTCTTGCAAAAAGCGGTGATCGACCGAGCCGGCAGAGAAATGGATGTCCGGGACAGTCCCGTCCATCACAATTTGGGGGATGCCATCGGTGAAATATTTCTGACGCTGATATTACACGCCGACTTGCGCTGTCTGCACCGACTATAAGCTCAGTGCGCCCCCCTCACGGCCTAGCCGGCACTAACTTCGCGTGCAGGGCGCCGGGGGCGGGGCGCCCGGTTGGAGAGCCACCGGCCGGTTCGACGCTGACGCCGAAGGTGGCAGTCTGAAGTTGCCCGGGATCGTAGGCGTCGAGTGATTTGCGCTGCAAGGGACCACTGCCGTCGTCGAGCACGCCGAGAGAGCGCGGCGGGCCGATCTGCTCGGACGTGATCCAGAGTTGATACGTCTTGCCCTGCAGACGATCGGCGCCGATGGGTCGGATGGTCAATTCGCGCGACGCCAGATCGACCGTCAGCATGAATTGCGGCAGCTCGTCGTTCTTGACAAAGGCTGCGACGAAGGACTGCGGCTTGGGCGGCAGAACTTGATCGCGGAACACGGCGAAAAGGGCGAGCGACGCCGCCAGCGCCGATGTGGCGACAGCCAGGCCGCGCCAACGCGCCAGGTTGCGTTGCAACACCAAGACGTTATCGTTGGTCGGCTGCGAAACAATGCCCGCGATGGCCGCTTCGATGCGGCGGAGCAGGCTTGGTGGCGGAGGGACAGCGCGTGTCTCGACCATCAACGGCGCCAATCGGCGTTCCCAATCGGTGATCGCGCCATCGAGCGTCGCATCGGTCCGCCGACGGATGTCGACCAAGTGCCGCTCCGAAGCGTCGAGCGCACCGAGGACGTAGTCCCCGGCAAGTGCTTCGATGTCGTCACGGTCGCTCATGATCCGATACAGTCCTTGAGGCTCTTGAGGCTGCGATGCAGCCATGTCTTGATGGTCGCGACCGGGTGGCCGAACCGTTGGCTCAACGCCTCCCTCGACTGCCCCTCGAGGTAGGCCAGTTTCACCATGTCCCGCTTGATCGGCTCCAACCCATCGAGACAGCGGATCAGTCGGACGTAGTCGTCCTGCAATTCCACCCACTCCAAGGCCGGACGTTCACCCGACGCCACGTCGAGCGCTTCCGGCGCATCGTCGATGCGCACGTGAGAGCCCTTGCGGATCTCGTCCAGGGCACGATTACGCGCGATCGTCGCCATCCACGTGATAGGTGATGCCCGCGTGGGGTCGAAATCGCCCGCCCTCTGCCAGATCTTGACGTAAACTTCCTGCACGATCTCATCCGTCACATCGCGTCGTTGCAGGATACGGAGCACGACCCCGTAAAGTTTCGCCGATGTCGCCTGATAAACCCGCGCGAAGGCGGCTTTGTCGCCTTTGGCGACCCGGGCGAGGTCCTCGGTCAACACGTGCGACGGTTGCGTCATGTACCTCGGTGCCGGCCAGATGTGTCGATAGACGCTGTTGGTAGCTTCACCGAACGGAGCTGTCGAGCCTGCACTTCAGCCTGTAGCAGGGGTCGCCGATCGGTCGCTTGCCGCATGAGCTGGTTCGAGTTCCACGCGCGATCGTGAATGACTGACACGGTCGTGTGGTCGAGCCGTGTGGTCGAGCACTTGCTTTTGGCGAGCGATAGCGCTTTAAGTCTCGGTGTCCGGTCAGGTAACCAAACTGAATCGGTGTGATAGGAATGGCAATGGCACTGCGCGATCGATCGCTGCGCCGCAACCGGGCCCGGGCCATTCGTATGTCCGAGGGCGAGAACGAGTCGCACCTGCCATTGGCGACCGTGATCATGCTGTGCAGTCTCGTTTCGACGCTGCTTCTTCTTACCAGCCCCTGAGCCAACGGAGCCGCGGTTTAGACCGCGGCGGTGCTCAGGGGGCGGTTTCAATATCACAAGTCCCAGTTTCATCGAGCGGCCGACGCAATCTCGCGCGCCGCCAGCCGAGATCCGACCATGACCACGTCAGACAACCATACCGCCCCGACCGGCAAAAGCGACCTGTTGGCGAGCAAGGCGAGCGCGATCAAGGCCAGTCGCGACGCGGCCAAAACCGTGACTGGCGATCACGTCTTGATCTTCGACACGACCTTGCGCGACGGTGAGCAGTGTCCGGGCGCCACCATGACGTTCGAAGAAAAGATCGAGATCGCGCATTTTCTCGAGGATATGGGCGTCGACATCATCGAGGCTGGATTTCCGATTGCCTCGGACGGAGACTTCGAAGCCGTCCAGGCCATCGCCCGCGAGATCAAGACGTCGATCGTCTGCGGCTTGTCACGGGCCGGCATGAAAGACATCGACCGGGCCGGAGAAGCCGTGAAGGGGGCCGCACGGCCGCGCATCCACACATTTCTGTCGACGTCCCCGGTGCACCGCAAGTTCAAACTGAATAAATCCGAAGCCGAGGTCATCGGCATGATCCACGATCAGGTCGCACGGGCACGCAACTGGTGTGACGACGTCGAATGGTCGGCTGAGGATGCCACCCGCACCGAGATCGATTATCTGATCCGGTGCGTCGACACGGCGATCAAGGCCGGCGCAACCACGATCAATCTGCCCGACACCGTCGGTTATACGACGCCGGACGAATATGCCCACATGTTCCAGGTGATCCGCGAGCAGGTGGCGAATTCCGACAAGGCGATCTTTTCGGCCCATTGCCACAACGATCTCGGCATGGCCGTCGCCAACTCCATCGCTGCGCTGAAGGTCGGCGTCCGCCAGATCGAGTGCACTATCAACGGCATCGGCGAACGGGCCGGCAACGCAGCACTCGAAGAGATCGTCATGGCGATCAAAACGCGGGGCGACGTGTTGCCCTACAAAACCGGCGTCAAGACCGAGATGTTGAACCGCGCCTCGAAACTCGTCTCGGCGGCGACGTCGTTTCCGGTTCAGTTCAACAAGGCGATCGTCGGTCGCAACGCCTTCGCGCACGAGAGCGGCATTCACCAGGACGGCATGCTCAAGCACACGCAGACCTATGAGATCATGACACCGGAAAGCGTCGGTGTGACCAAAACGTCCCTCGTGATGGGCAAGCATTCCGGTCGCAACGCCTTCAAGTCGCATTTGAAGGACATGGGATACGAGCTCGGCGACAATCAGTTCGAAGACGCGTTCAATCGCTTCAAAGCCTTGGCCGACCGCAAGAAACACGTCTACGACGAGGACATCGAAGCGCTGGTCGATGAAGGCATCGCAACCGCGCAGGACCGCATCAAAGTCGTGTCTTTGACGGTGATCGCCGGCACGATGGGGCCGCAGTCCGCCACCATGACCCTCGACATCGACGGTCGCCATCAGACCGTCCAGTCGACCGGCAACGGCCCCGTCGACGCGACCTTCAATGCCATCGGCAAAATGGTGCCGCACTCGGCCAAGCTCGAACTGTATCAGGTTCACGCGGTGACAGCTGGGACCGACGCGCAGGCCGAAGTGACCGTGCGTCTGTCAGACACGACCGACGGCAAGCAGGTGACGGCGCGTGCCGCCGATCCCGATACGCTGGTCGCCTCGGCCAAAGCCTATGTCAGTGCGCTCAACAAGTTGGAAGCCAAGCGTGGCAAGATCCACGCCCAGGCCGCCGGCGCCTGATCACTCGCCCGAGCCCACACCGGCGGCGTGACACCGAGTACGTCATCGAGACGCTCGGGTTCACGCCTGCCGGTTCACGACGCAGCAGCCATCGATGGACGAGGCATGGTCCGGAGTGTGAACCGACGGTCGTGATCGAGCGAGGGGACCCGTCCGCGGGCTTGTGCGACCGCTGCCATGTCGAGGTCGGCGAACACGACCCCAGGCGCATCGCCGTCCGCTTCGGCGACGATCTCGCCCCAAGGGGCGACGACGAGGCTGTGGCCGAACGTTGCGCGGCCGGTTTCGTGCATGCCGCCTTGGGCGGCGGCGAGGACATAGCATCCGGTTTCGATCGCGCGCGCGCGCATCAGCACGTGCCAATGCGCTTTGCCGGTCGGCACGGTGAAGGCTGCGGGGATGGCGATCATCGACGCGCCGGCTTGCGCGAGTGTGCGGTAGAGGGCGGCAAAGCGCAGGTCGTAACAGATGGTCATACCGAGTTTGCCCCAGGGCAATTCAGCTATGACGGCTTCGTCACCCGGCCGGTAGTTTTTGCTTTCCCGATAGATCTCGCCGCCGGGCAATTGCACGTCGAACATGTGGATCTTGTCGTAGGTGCCAGCGACTGCGCCAGCGGGCGTGATCAGAAAGGATCGATTGGCGAACCGGTCACCGGCAACAGCGATCGCCATCGAGCCGATGTGTAGCCAGATGGCCAATTCACGCGCCAAAGCGCGAAAATGAGCCAGCGCCGGGTTGCCGGCTTCGGGCTTGATCGCGAGCACCAGCTTGGTTTTGTCCGTTTCCATCAGCGTGGTGATTTCGGGGGTCTGGACGTAGTGCGCGCCACCGGCGGCGGCGACCCGAATGAGGCGGGTGGCCTCGACCAGGTTTCGGTCGACCGACTTGGTCGCGCACATCTGCACGAGGCCGCAGCGAAACGTCTCGGGGGTGGTCATCGGTGAGCTCCAAGGCAATCGATCAGGGACGGTCAGGATCGGGCATCGTCGAGCAGCGCATCGAGGCGGCCATCGCTGTCGAGGTCGTAGAGATCGTCACAGCCACCGACATGTGTCTCGCCGATCCAGATCTGCGGTACCGTCGTGCGACCGCCGGCTTTGACGCGCAAGGCTTCCCGCCCGCTCGGGCGGCCGGTGACGTCGATCTCGTGAAACGGCACGGCTTTCTGCGTGAGCAGGCGTTTGGCTGCGTGACAGAAGCCGCACAGTGATGTGGTGTAGATCGTGACCGGTGACATGGGCGGACTTCGTGGGTGTGATGGCGACCTGTATAGGTGACGCGCGGATCGCGTAACAAGGGCCGATCGTGCGCTCAGCCGTCAGCAGGCGCCAGGACGTCGATCTGCAGACCCTGCAACTCGGCTGCGATCTCGTCGAGTGTGAGCAGCCCGACACACGGCATGGCGCCGCGCGCGGAGACGCCACCGGTCATGAGTTTGCGCGTCAGCGCCGTCGCCGGCGATTGCGGCACGAACGGTCCGTGATTGGCGCGCGCGATCAGATGCCAGGCACACGACACGGGTTGCCCGGTCGGGCCGATGCCCTCCATGACGACGAACATGCCGCCCGCATCCGACCCGAATCTTGTCATCCACCGTTTTGCGGCGAGCAGTGGTCGCGCCAATCGATCTGCATGACGCACCACGCCGGAGCGCACGAGCCACGACACGCCCCACAGGCCGAAAAACTGCACCGGCACCTCTAGGCCAGCCGTAAACTCGATGTCTCGCAGCGTCGGATAGCGCCGCGGCAGCAGGTCCAGGTCGGGAATATCGCACGCGGCGAGCCAGCGTTGCCCGATGTGGGGAAACTCATGGCGGGTCACGCCCTGCCAGCCGTGCACGGTCGACATGCGGCCGCCGCGCAGTGTTTTAAAGGGTTTGCCGACGTAGCTCAGGATCGATGCGGTGGTTGCGACGCCCGGATCGAAACCATTGGCGGGCACGATGCCGTAGAACACGCGTTCGAGCCGCGCGAAGCGGTCGAGATACGCATCGATCACCGCCGTCGACACTGCCGGCACCGAACTTGCGCCGGAGACGATCAGCACATCGGCGGCTTTGGCCGCGGTGTCCAACGCATTGATGCCGACGACGAACTGACGGGCATCGGCCAGATCGACGTAATGAGAGCCGATTGCGATCGCGGCGCGCGCCAGATCGTAACCGTGGCCCTGGAATGGTCCGGAGGCGTTGTAAATGACGGCGGGTGCGATGCGTGCGAGAGCCGCCATATCGGGCGCAGTCGCATCCAGGCTGGCCGCGCGCAGCTTGGCTGGAAGTCTCGGTTGCAGGTCCGCGACGGCGTCCTCGGCCGCAGCCAAGTTTCGGCCCGCCAGCACGATGTCGAGTGAGGCATCTCGGCCAAGCCGTTCCGCGGCCCTGCGCCCGAACGTGCCATACCCCCCGCAGATCAACACGCAACTGCCGCTTGCCGTGTCCGCCCCCCCCCGCGACCGGGCCATCGTGTCCGCGCGTTCGCGTGGCCGCTCGATCGCGTTGCCCCCGTCTCGTCATCGGCATACACCGTGGTCGATGACTTGCACGAGGCCGCATGACCTATCGGTTCACATTTCTCGGAACGGGCTCGTCGGCGGGTGTGCCGCGCATCGGTAATCATTGGGGCAGCGCCGATCGTCGCAACCCGAAAAATCGGCGCAGGCGCTGCGCGGCGCTGGTCGAACGCTTCGGGCCCAAAGGCAAGACTGTGGTCTTGATCGATACGCCGCCTGACATTCGCGAACAATGTCTCGACCACGAAGTACTCGATATCGACGGTGTCCTCTACACCCACGATCACGCTGACCACACCCACGGCATCGACGACCTGCGCGCATTTTTCATCAACACGCATCGTCGCGTGCCCGTCTATATGGACGCCGTGACCACCGAGAGCCTGGTCG
Organism: Hyphomicrobiaceae bacterium; assembly: GCA_031411355.1. Taxonomy (GTDB): domain Bacteria; phylum Pseudomonadota; class Alphaproteobacteria; order Rhizobiales; family Hyphomicrobiaceae; genus JABFRJ01. The sequence goes on from JANOAW010000039.1 coordinate 6,583, forward strand.
CGCGCTTTCGTTATTGCTTCGAGACCAAGCCGGGATCGAGCTACCCGCCCATTCTGGAGCGCCACTTGATCGCAGCCGGCGCGGCTGTGACCATCACGGGGAACGGCGGGACCATTACATTTCTGCCCATCCTGCAGGATCACGGCGAAATGAGTTCGCTCGGCTTTCGCGTCGGCTCGCTCTGCTATTCGCCCGATATCGTCGGCATTCCCGAGGTGTCCCGCTCGGCCTTCGACGGGCTCGACATCTGGATCGTCGATGCCTTGCGACTGATGCCGCACCCGGCACACTGGAGTTTGAAGCAGGCGTTGCGCGCCATCGACCTCTACCAGCCGCGGCGTGCCTTGCTCACGCATATGCACATCGATCTCGACTACGAAACGCTGTGTAGAGAGCTACCCGAGCACGTGCGGCCAGCCTACGACGGGCTCGCGATCGACTTTGACGGCGCGTGATCACGCAAGGAGTTGCTGGAGTTCGCCGAAGCTGTCGACGATGGTCTCGCAGCCGGCCTCGCGCAAGTCTGAGATCGGATGATATCCCCACGATACGCCGATGGGCCGCACGTGTGCCGCCCGCGCCATGATCATGTCGAAACTGGTGTCGCCGATCATGACGGCGTCGGGTGCCTCGCAGCCCGTCTCTCTCAACGCCCGCAGGATCATCTCCGGATGCGGTTTCGATGGATTGTCGTCGGCTGTCTGCAGGGTGGCGAACATGCCGGCCCAGCCATAGTGCGCGATCAGGCGATGCACGCCCCGCAGCGATTTGCCGGTCGCGATGCCGAGCACGACATCGTCGCGCGCAGCCAGCCCCCGAAGCATCGCGTCACAACCGGGAAACAGGGGATCTTCCGCGTGTGCCATGCGAAAGCGCTGGGCTGCGGCGCGATATTCTTCGGCCAGTCGGACCCATACCTCCGTGCCGTGCTCGGGGGCAAGCACCGCAATCGCCTCGGGTAGCGATAGACCGACGATCGACAGCGTGCACGCGCGATCAGGTGGCTGCAGCCGCTCGGTCTCGAAAGCACTGTGCATGGCTGCCACGATGGCATTCTGGCTGTCGGCGAGGGTGCCGTCGCAATCGAACAGGACGAGTTTCATGGGCGACCTCGGGGATCATGGCCTAGCGATAGCGTTATCAGGGTCGAAGGAAGGTCGTCGATGCCCACAGGCTTTGCCACCGCGTCTGCATCGCCTCGTCGTCGGCAATCGGCGCCACGGGCGAGAACAGCGCTGCACTCATGAGGACTTCGCCAGCCCCAAGCCCGGAGATCGTAACGCGCCCCTCGGCGTCGGTGCGCAGACGTCGCGGCTCCAGCGCCGACGTGTTGCCGGCCGGTCGTTGAAAGATCTTGATCATCACGCCGACGGCAGGCCGTCCCTCGAACAGCAAGCGCGCGACGAGCGGTTCGGCTGGGCTCGCGACATAAGGATTGGTCTCGACGACGAGTTCGAGTTTCAGCCCGAGTGGGGTATCCATACCCGCGGCCGGGCCGACCGCCAGCAGTGCCTTGGCGAACCGGCTGTAGACCTCCTGGATGCGGCGCGGTGCGTCGGGGCGGGCGCGATAGCGGGAGGCGAGCGTTTCGAGCCCTTCATCGTCGAGCACCTCGAGAAAATGCGCGAGCGAGGCATAGTCGACAGTATCGGGCGCGCGCTGGGCCGCAATGATCGCCAATCCCGGACGTGGCAACGCAACCTCGGCCGCGGGATCATCACCCTCGATGGCTTTGACGGCCCGCATACCGGCCGTGTCGGTGACGGTGAAGCGCTGAATCCATTTGCGCTGGAACGGATAACTGTCGCCGAGAAAGTTGACGCCGTTCCGCAACACGATCGGCACTTTGGCCCCGGGTTTCGGCCGGTACGTAACGGCGTCGAGCCAGAATTCGTGCGCCGACGCGGGCGTCGTCCCAAGGAGTGCCAGCGCGACCATCACGCGTCTGAAAAGAATATGCATGCGCGGTGTCACCTTTGATGTCGGTGGACGTATATCGAGATGTCCACGGGGCAGATACGGTGGATCGTCGGCTTGGTTGCGGAGGGTGTCGGATGCTTAGAGCCGGTCGGTGGATCGTATTGGCACTCGGGCTTTCAGGGTTGGTTGGCCACGCGTTCGCGCATGAGGTGCGGCCGGTCGTCGTCACCGCTGACTTGAGTGCGCCCAATCGGGCCGTCCTCACGTTGTCGGCCAATGTCGAAGCCTTGATCGCCGGTATCGGACCTCAGCATAAGGACACCGACGATGCTCCCGAAGCGGCGGCTTACAACCAGCTGCGGGCGTTGTCGGTGCCGGAACTGAAGGCACGCTTTGGTACGTTCACACCCGAGTTCCTGCGCGCCGTTGCGTTGGCGGTCGACGGCCGGCCTGTGGCCCTCGACGTGACCGGTATCGATGTGCCGACGGTCGCTGACACGAAACTCGCGCGCATTTCGACGATCACGCTGTCGGCCCCGTTGACGCAGGGTGCGCAGGCATTGCGCTGGACGTTTCCGAATTCCCTCGGATCGAGCGTTCTGCGGGTGAAACGTGACGCCGCGACGCCGTTGGAGACCAACTGGCTGAAAGATGGGGCCGCTAGCGCGGATATCCCTCTCGTTGCCGCCCCACCCAAAGGACGTCTCGCCGCGCTCGTCGACTACGCTGCCATGGGTTTCACCCACATTCTGCCAAAGGGCCTTGACCACATTCTGTTCGTGCTCGGCCTGTTCTATCTCAGTCCCCGGCTGAAACCGTTGCTGGTCCAGGTCACCGCCTTCACGCTCGCCCATTCCTTGACGCTCGCGCTCGGACTGTTCGGCGTCATTGCTGTATCGCCGAAGATCGTCGAGCCCTTGATTGCGCTGTCGATCGTGTTCGTCGCTGTAGAAAATCTGCTGACCACCCGCCTGACGCCGTGGCGTCCGCTGGTCGTATTCGGTTTCGGGCTCCTGCACGGCCTCGGCTTCGCCGGCATTCTGCAGGAACTCGACCTGCCGCGAAGCGAATATGTCACCGCATTGATCGGCTTTAATGTGGGCGTGGAACTGGGCCAATTGGCCGTCGTCGCCCTGGCTTATTTTGCGACGGCTTATTGGTTCGGCGAACGCACGTGGTACCGCGCCCGCATCGTCAGGCCTGTCTCGCTCCTGATCGCGCTCGCTGGCGTGTTCTGGACGGTCGAGCGCATCTGGTGGGCATGATGGAGATGTGGCACCGACGCAACTTCACTCAATTAACCACGAGAGCGCAATTGAAAAATCACGAATATGGGCAGACCTTTGAAACCCAGGGTCTGGTCCGTCCGTAACCGGGATACCGCATGGCTCGCGCGGGCGTCTCGGAGCAGGCCTCTGCCGAGAAAATGAAGCGGGTCGCTACCGGGAGAAACGCATGAAAACGGTCAAGATCTTCTTTATCGCAGCCTTCGTCGCCGCCACTGGCCTCGTCGCCCCCTCGATCGGTACATCGGGTGCGGCTGACGCCAAGGCTCACGTGACCAAAGGTAAGCCTGGCAAATGCGGTGTCGGAAAATATTACAGCAAGAAAGAAAAAGGCTGTCTTTCGAAGATGTAACGGCAGCCCGCCGCCTGCAGGTCGAATGGCGACATTCGACCTGCAGGCGTTTTAATATGTCGTTTCCGCCCAGCCCGATGACCGATCGGCGTCCATCAAACTCCGGCTTTGCGCAACGCCGTCATGATCAGATCGTCGAATGCCTCAGAGACGATGTGGCCGATGTTGAAGCCGAGGTAGGACGTCAGCCCGAGACCACCGCCGATGATAGCGGCGATGAGCAACCAGTCGCCCTCCAGAAAGCCGCCATCGTCGCGCAGGAAGCGTTTGAGCTGCGAACCAATTGTGTCGAGCATCGATAATCCCCTCCATGCAACCTCGGAGAGTATGCCTGCAACAGGTAAAAATCAGTTTGACAAAGATCTGACGATTGCACCTTTGCGTGTCGTCGATCTACTCCCGATGGTAGGGATGGCCGGCGCTCACGGTCGCTGCTCGATACAATTGCTCCAGCAAAACGCCGCGGGCCAGACCATGCGGAAGTGTCATTGTACCGAGTGCTAGAGACGCACTTGCCGCAGCCCGTGCCGCCGCACCGTGACCGTCGGCGCCGCCGAGAAGGAACGTGATGGCGGCCGATCCAGCGTCACGTCTGACACGCAGGTCTTGCGCGAACTGTGCGCTGGTCGGTAGTTTCCCGCGTTCATCGAGTAGGATCACATGGCTGCCGCGAGGTATGTGCGCCACTGATTTCCTGGCCTCGTCGTCCTTGCGCGCGTCGGCGGACGTAGCGCGCGATTCGCCGATCTCGACCAGGAGCGTTGGTCCAAGCGCAAGTTTGCGTCCCATGGCGTCGAAACGTGAGGCGTAACGTTGGTACAACTCACGTTCCGGCCCGTCTTTGAGACGGCCGATGGCGACGATTGCGATCTTCATGCGGCGCGTCCGCGAACGGCGGAGACCCTACGGTTTTTTGGCTGCGTCGCTCTCGACGAGATCCGCGCGCTTCCTGGTGATCTGCTCGGCTTTGGTCGAGGGTACCTTGAACTCCCAGCCGGCTGTTCTCGCATTAAGTGAATCAGCGACCGCCTTTGCGGCACCCTCACCCGTCGCCGATACGGCCAGCCAAAAGGCGTCACCATCTTTGCGCAGACGTAACGTCGTCACGACCCCCTGATCACCCGTGTACGTGACCACGGTCGCAGCCTCGGCGGCGGCTGGCGCGGCGGCCTTGCGCACATCTTCTGCATCGATGCTGGCTGCGGCCCGCACCAGTGCCTCGGCGGCGGCTGCGTCCTTCAAAGCGACGCCATCGGCTGGAAAGGCTGTAAACGCCGCTTTGCCGTCCTTGCGCTCGATGTCGAGCTTGTCTTCTCCGGGCACCTGCAGCGACAGGGCAGTCACCTTGGCTGCGTCCGCAGCCACGATCTCGGGCTTGATCCAGCGACGAACCTCCGTCGCGACGTCGAGTTCGGCATTGGCGAGCCATGTCTGCGGGTCTTTTACCGCGCGCACATAGGTGCCACCTTTGCCCGAGCCGAAGGCATCCCATTTGCGCTTGCCGAGAACCAGATCGGTGATGACGGCACCCTTGTCGTCGAGGATGCGAACCGACTTCGACTTTGCATCCTTGGCGGTGGGATCTTCGAGTTCGAGCAGGCTGTAGCGCTCGGGATTGCGCGTCTTGGCTTCGATCAGCTGCGCTTGGGATACCTTCGTCAGCAGATCGCGGATCGGTGCGATCTCGGCCGGATAGCCTGCGCGGTCCTTGATGCCCCATTTGCCATCGGTTTGCGCGAGGGTGAGGGGAGTGGCGCCCGAGCCGAGCACGATCGCGCCGATCTTGGTGTTCGCGGTCAGGTTCGGCACGAGCTTGGCGCCGCTCGCGCGCACCTGCGACCACGGGTTTGCCGCGGCGAAGGCGACGATGGCGGCGAATGTGGTCGCGACGGCGGTTGCAGCGGTCAGGACGAAAGTGCGAGGGGACATCTGTGAGACCCGGGGTGAGTGCTTGAGCGGTCGGGCGCCC
>JANOAW010000040.1:0-8822 GCA_031411355.1 Hyphomicrobiaceae bacterium
CTAAAAACAGGTTGGCTAAAAAGCCGTAACAGAGGCTAAAAATTGGACTGTTTTTCATGATGTTAATCCTGTTCGTTAAGCCGCGCGAACGACATCCGGCGGCGAACCTGAACGTAGTCACCGAGCGCGCCAATGGCGAGCGTCGCAGCTATCAGAAGCTGCTCGGGATCATGCCGGAACGAAGCCGCGACCCGGCATTCGTGCTGGTCCGATTCGCCTACTCCGGCGACGACGCTGCAAAGCGCCGGGAGGCGGGGGCTGCCAAAGCTGCCAATGAGAAATCAGCGCAGGCCGACCGTGTGCTCGCGCGCGACGAGAAGACTGGCCCGCGCAATTTCGCCTACTCGGTTCAAGGCGAGGCGGACTTCGAGCCCATCGAAGTGTTCGACAACGGCAAAGTGACAACGCTGCGCTTTACCACCTCCCCGTTCGTGACACGCATCGTCACAACCACCGCAGCGCCGACCGCACCGGCCACGTCTGCAAAACCTAGGAAATAGGAGCATCCAATGTCGACACTTCCAAACGACCAGTTGGACGGCGAACGCAGCGGCGCCAACGATGCCGTCACGCCAGAAGCCGCCGCAAGGCGCACGCGCATTGCTCAGGTCGTCGGCGTTACAGCACTGTTTCTAGTCGGCGGCTATCTGCTGGTCGGCGTGATCCGCAACGCCGCGCCGCCACCCAAAGCCGAGAAGAAGCCGGAGCCGGTGCGCTCGATGGTCGCCTATGTCGAGCCGGTCGCAGCGCCAAAAGCGGTGGCGGCGCCGACACCATCCACAGCCGTCATCGCCTCAATCAGCCGGCCCACCGAACCGCCGAAAGACGACATGCTCGAAGCGGCGCGGCGAGCACCGCTGACCGCGTTCAACTCGGCCTTCAAGTCCAGTCCGACGCAAACGCCGCCCAATGCACCGACAGCCAACGCAGGTGCGCCATTCGTGGTCGACGGTGATCCCAAGGACAACGCCTTTGCCAAGAGGTTCCAAGCAACGGCATTCGACGTGGCCCGCGCCGGCCACATCGGTGACCGGCGGTTCATAGTGGCGCAAGGCACATCGATTCCCTGCGTGCTCGAAACGGCGATGCAATCGGATCAACCGGGCTTCGTCTCTTGTCTGATCAGCCGCGACGTTCTTTCCGACAACGGGCGCGTGGTGTTGATGGAGAAAGGCACGCAGGTCGTCGGCGAGTATCGCGGCGGCATGAGTCAGGGGCAGTCACGGCTGCACGTGATGTGGAGCCGGGCAAAGACGCCTGAGGGTGTGGTGGTTACGTTGGCATCCGCGGCGACTGACGCTCTCGGCCGTGCCGGCGTCGGCGGCACCATCGACAACCATTGGTGGGAGCGGTTTGGCTCGGCGTTGCTGCTCTCGATCGTCTCGGACGCGTCATCCGCCGGTTCATCGGCACTGAAAGCCAAGGCTGGCGTCGAAGCGAACGGCACCAGCCAGGCCGGCACGCAGGCCGCCGCCATCGCCGTCGAACAGAGCAGCCAGATCAAGCCGACGCTGCACAAGAACCAGGGTGACATGGTCTCGATTTTCATTGCGCGCGATCTCGACTTCTCGTCGGTCTACCGCCTTGCGGTTACGCCCAACAACGGTGCCTGGGATCGGATCGAGGCGCAGCAGGTCGATGCTCAAGGTCGCCCGACATCGCGGTGAGGCATGAAGTGAACATGCTCGAAGCAAATGAAGATCACCGCTCGGCGGAGTGGGAGCACGTGCGGGTTCAGGGTGCGCCAATCTTTGCAGCACTTGCAGGCGTTGATGTCTTGGAAGTCTGCATCAACGCACCGGGATCGCTGTGGATCGAAACTAGACGGGGCTGGTCGCAGCGTCAGGAAGCCTCATGTTCGCTTGCGCAACTGACGTCGTTCGTGACGGCGGTCGCAACGGCAACGCGGCAGGCCGTCGGCAGCACACGACCGCTGCTCTCGGCAACCCTTTCTGGCGGCGAACGACTACAAGCTGTGCTCGCTCCTGCCGTCGAAGTCGGCGCCATCTCGCTGACAATCCGCAAGCCCTCGGCATCGAACTTCAGCATAGGCGACCTTGATGACAGCGGCCTGTTCGAGGCCGCACGCATTTCTGGGAGGGGTACAGCGCCATCCCGCGAAACCGATCAACTCGCGAAACACCTCAAAGACGGAGCCATCGCTGAGTTCTTTCGTGAAGCCTTACGCAGCCGCATGAACGTGCTGATCTCCGGTGCCACGGGCTCAGGCAAGACCACGCTGTCGAAGGCCCTCATCCGTGAAATCGGCAGCACCGAAAGAGTCATCACGATCGAGGACACGCCTGAACTCATCGTACAGCAGGCGAACCGCGTTTCCCTGCGCTACTCGAAGGACGGGCAAGGCTCGCCAAGGTTGGCGCGAAAGAGCTGCTTGAAGCCTCCCTACGTATGCGGCCTGATCGCATCCTGTTGCAGGAATTACGTGACGGGACGGCATTTTATTACATCCGCAACGTCAACTCCGGGCATCCCGGTTCGATCACGACGGTGCACGCCGACAGCTGCGCCCTCGCGTTCGAGCAACTGACGTTACTGGTCAAAGAGTCCGAGGGCGGGCGCGATCTCGCGCGCGACGACATTCGATTGCTGCTCACGGCAGCCGTCGATGTGGTGGTTCAGTGCAAGCGTGTCGGCGGCGCCTTCCGCGTCACCGAGATTGACTTCGTCGCGGGGCGTCGGGCCGCATAACCTCAAGAAAGCAAGCAACATGATGGATCAACTTGTGGCGGCGGCGCTGGCTGCGTCGCTGATCGGCGGAGCTTTGGGCGCAAGCGTGCCGCTGCCGTCGAAGACGAGCCACCCTCACGTCAACGACAGCGCATCCAGCGATCAGAACGCGGAAACAGCCCCGATAGAGAAACGGCGCAGCGAGAAGGAAGTGCGCCTTGAAGATCTCCAGTCAGCCGATCCGCTGAAACGGCGGGCTCGTTGAGTGCGTCTAAACGCCAGTTCGAAACCAACTCAAGGACTGCAATCCATGAAACGCAAGCACCTTATCGCGGGTGTCTCACTCGCAGCCATGATCTCCATCTGCCCGTCACTCGCGACGGCGCAGACTGCGAGTTCGACAGGCACAGCCGCCGGAACCGGCGCAGATGCCACCGGATCGTACGCATCGGCTTTCGGCAATCAGTCGCGGGCGCAGGGCGTGGCTGGCACGGCAACCGAGTCCTTCTCCGCCGCCAACGCACCGGGTTCGACGGCGACTGGCTACAACAGTAATGCGAGCGGCGACTACGCGTCGGCCTTCGGCTACCAAGCCAATGCCACATCTACCGGTGCGGTTGCGGTCGGCGTAGCCTCGTCGGCCACAGCACTCAACGGCGTTGCCGTCGGCAACAGTTCGACGGCGACGGCAGTCAACGGTGTCGCCGTGGGCGGTGCCGCCCAGGCGGGAGCGCAGAATACGACCGCCGTCGGTGGCAATGCACACGCGAGCGCAACAAACGCCACTGCCCTCGGTGTGTCATCTCGGGCTGCGGAAACAAATGCTGTTGCGCTTGGTACTGCTGCCCAGGCTGGCGCAAGCGCCACTGCGGTCGGGACAAGTTCCGCCGCGACTTGTGAAACGTCGACAGCACTCGGCGCGGTTAGTTCGGCGTCCGGCATTCGTGGCACAGCGGTTGGTGCCGCAGCCGTCGCCTCTGGGGCGAACGGGGCGCCGCCGCATTTGGTGTCGGCGCAAACGCCTCAGGGACGTACTCGACCGCCGCCGGGACGTACGCGGTCGCCACTGGCGCTTCGAGTGTCGCGGTCGGTGTCTCCTCGACCGCAAATGGCTTCGCTGCGACCGCTGTCGGCCCTGGCGCTGTTGCACAAGGCGACAACGCACTGGCGGCGGGCAACTCCGCCAAGGCGACAGGTCTGAGTTCAACGGCCGTCGGCGTCGTCGCGAATGCCGCCGGGGAAGGTGCTTCGGCGTTCGGCAATGCCGCCCGGGCCTCGCAAACTGCGACCACAGCAGTCGGTGGCGGTTCCAATGCAGTCGCAGCCTACGCGACGGCCGTCGGCGTTTCATCGAGTGCGGCTGGAACCAACTCGACTGCGGTGGGCCAATCCGCGTCGGCGACAGGACTGCAATCGCTCGCGGTCGGCGCTACAGCACAAGCCTCGACGACCAACGCCACAGCGATCGGGATGGACGCTAAGGCACAAGCCGAGTCTGCAACAGCACTCGGCAATTCGGCACGCGCAACCGGAGTTCAGTCCGTCGCTCTCGGCAGTGTTGCCGTTGCATCCGGCAATCAGAGCGCGGCCCTCGGCGTCGATGCGCAGGCGACCGCACAAAATGCGCTTGCCCTCGGTGCGAACGCGCGTTCGACCGGCACCAGTGGTGTCGCACTCGGTGCCGCGGCAAAGGCGGAGGCCGCTCAGACGGCCGCCATCGGTGTCAGCGCGCGAGCGGGCGGCGTGACCAGCACGGCACTCGGTGCGGGTGCTGTCACCACCGGTAGCAATTCGGTCGCTCTCGGTGCGGGCTCGAACGACGCAGGCCGCACAAACACTGTATCGGTCGGGTCGGCGGGAGCCGAGCGGACGATCTCGAACCTCGCAGCCGGGCAACAGAACTCGGATGCGATGAACGTCTCGCAGGGTCGCGCCATCGCCAACAATCTCGGCATGATGTTTGATCCGGCGACCGGCGCGTTCACGTTACCCGGCTACACGATCAACGGTGTACAGTACAACACGCTCAGCGCTGGCGTCATTGGCCTCGGTAACCAGGTCGGCGCGACGCAGGCGCAAGTGGTCTCGCTTCAGCAACAGCTCAACTCCGGTCAGGTCGGAGTCGTGCAGCAGTATGGCGGAACGAACGGGGCCATCGGAGTCGGCACAACGACGGGCGGCACGGTCGTCAACATGAACGGTCAGGCCGGTAACCGCGTCGTAACTGGAGTCGCCAACGGCGCCATCGGAGCGGCCTCCACCGATACCGTGACCGGACAGCAGCTGCATGCGACCAATCAGCAGGTGGTCTCGAACACAGCATCGATCCAGACGCTCGGCACGGCTCAAGCAGCGCAGGGCCTCGCGATCGGCACGCTGCAGAATGGCGTCGCAAGCTTGACCACATCGTTCCAGACGTTCCACCAGCAGGTCTCGACCGGCAACGTCGGTCTGGTCCAACAATTGGCCGGAAACAACGGCACGGTCACGATCGCGGCGGTCACTGGCGGCACGACGGTTTCGATGTCGGGAACGGACGGCGCCCGCACTGTATCCGGTGTCGCTGCCGGTGCTGTGACTGCGACATCGCAGGATGCGGTCAACGGCTCACAGCTGCACGCAACAAACCAGCGCGTCGCTGCCGCTGAGACCGTGTCGGCGCCGTCGAAACCACGCAGACCCAACAGGGGCAGCGCCTGACATCGGTCGAGACGACCCAGCAGCAACACGGCCAACGCCTCACCGGCGTGGAGACGAGCGTCGCGGGCCATGGCCAGCGCATCGCCGGTGTCGAAACGACGGTTGCCGATCACGGCGCGCAGATCGGCCTGATGCAGTCGACGTTGACGACCCTTCAGAGCGACGTTTCCGGCTTGAAGGATCGCGTTGGCGGCCTTGAGCAGAAGACCAAGGACCTGTCGAAAGGCATCGCCGCGTCCATGGCCATGCCGGCGTTGTCGATCCCGAGCGGCAAGGCGTTCGCCTTCGGCATGGACCTGTCCACCTACGACGGTATGCAGGAGATCGGCGCAGCCGCAGCCTTCAAACTCGACCGCACCTGGAGTGTCAACGCCGGCCTCGGCGGCTCCCTGCAAGGCGGTAACGTCGGTGCTCGCGTCGGTGTCAGGGCGGCGTGGTGAGCAGTCAATCGAGGCCCGTGCGATGCACGGGCCTCGGTCCGCTGTTGTGAAGGTTTCTCGGACACCGGTCACGCGATGACGTGCCGTTTTCCTCGTCGGTGCCACGTCTGCATGCTGGGGGATCGCGTACGCGTCAGGAAGCCCCGCGTCGGTGTCGTTCTTCGCATAGCGTGGCGCATGCTTGACGCGATGTCGGCTTCCTGATCACTGCCGCCATGAGCGCAGTCATCCTCGACGTGAATGACCCGTATTGAGCGTTTCGCTTTCTGTTCCATCGTAGTCGGCAGCACCTCCGAAAGCAGACGAGGGGCGCTCACACGTGGGCTGCTGAGTCGGGGAATCAGTTGGCGGTGGCGAGGGCCTGCCAGCGGGTGAGGAAATCCTTGCGCTGCGCAGCGGCGTCGTCTTCGTTGGTCGGGAAAACTTTGATCGTCGCCAGTTCAGGCAATTTCACATGGCGGCCGACCTCGATGTCGGTCCGGCTCGGTCGACGGAAGGCCGATTCGAGCAAGGCGACCTGCACCTCGCGTGAGACCAGCAGATCTGCGACCTTCGTTGCGCCGTCCCCCGCCGGCGCACCCTTGATCAGCGCCAAATACTCGGCAGTCGTGAAGGTGCCGTCGCCCGGATACACCAGCGAGATCTCAGCCTGCCCACCGGCGACATAGGTGTAGGCGTTGGCCTCAAACGTCAGGCCGATAGCGTACTCGCCCTGTGCCACGGCACGCAGGACGGTCGGCGCCGAACTGGTGACCTTTACGTTGGCGGCAAATTCATTGAAGGCATCACCGCGGCCAAACAGCTGCTCCAAACCCCACAGGATCGTATAGGCCGTGGAACTGTTGGCGGGATCGGCGATGATCACTTTGCCCTTCCAGCGGCGGTCGCGCAGATCGGTCCAGGATTTGGGCATCGGCAGATCACCGAGCTGGTTCTTGTTCACCATCATCACGGCGACGTGGATGTTGCAGGCGGTCCACAGATCCGCGGGGTCGCGCAGGCTGTACAAGATCTTGTCCGAGCCGACGGGTTTGTAGGGTTCAAACAGCGGCTTGAAAGCACCGAGCGTATTGGCGCTGGAACTCCAAAACACATCTCCTTGCGCTTTGCCGGCTTCCGCCTCGATGCGGCGCAACAACTGCCCGCTGCCGCCCGTCACGGTACTGAGTTTGACGTTGGGCATCAGCTTCGTTGCGACATCCGTCACAGCTTCCACCGCCTGCGCCGAGTTCGATGTGTAGACGACCACCGGACCGCCGGGCGCTTGGGCCATGGCGGGTGTCGTTGCACCGGCAGCAAGGCCAGCAAGTACAGTGCGGCGGGAGACGTGCAAGCGCATGCGGCAGATCCTCGGCAAGGGAAGTTAATGGTGATGGTAAGCTGGAGGTGACGGGGAGGCAACTTGCGGAACGGGTCGTGCGAAACGGATCGGGCAGGAAGGGCTCACGCCACGCGTTCGATGCGCGCAATTGGGCGTCCATCTTCTTGGGTAACGCGAACTGCAAAATCGTAGCGCCCGATATCCAGAGCGATTTCCATATCGCCGGGATGAAGGTGCGGCTTGGATGGATCACGGAAGTCACTGGCTCGTCCCCCGGCGAGAATGACGGCACGGACGGCTTCGCGATTGCCCGGCCTCCCCTCCAACAGATTGCGCAAATGCAAGGCGCAAAGTTCGTCCTCGTCGGTTCGAACCATGCCCGTGTCGCCCATTGCCACGAGTGCAACACGATCGGGCGAAGCCAACTGTATTGCCCGTGCGGTCGCGTCTGCCGTGACGAGCGATCCGGCATAGATTCTGTCCGATCGCTTTGCGGCGACGACGCCCTGTGTTCCAGCACTTGTGCGTTGAATAATTGTCTTTCCCTCGACGTCCGCGTTGGTCATCTCGAATGGTGAGTTTCCGAAGTCGAATGCAGCTGGCGCGCGCCCATCAACTTCGCCGACGCACACCTGGCCCACCCCAGACGAACGCAGTGCCAACGCCTCCTCGACGCTGCTCACCATGACGATTTTTGAAGCGCCACGCGACAGCGCAGTCGCAGCTGTCGTGAAAGCGCGAAACACATCGATCACGACAACCGTGCCGGTCGCGCGCTGCGCCCCAATGAGCAGACTATCGATGCAGATTTCCATATCCACCTCACAGTAGCGAGTGCACGGGCACAGAATATGCGACCGAATGCATTGGCGTTGCTCAGTGGCGCTTGTTTGCCGCCCCTTGCCGCCCCGCACCTATCCCCGCTCCGCAAACAGCTTCACCCCGAACACCCGCGTCGCAACGATGATCGGCACCAGGATCACCGCGACCAGCAGCAGGCCGTAGGCCGAGGCCTGCGCCATCAGATTGCTATCGATCAGCTTGTAGATCTGGATCGGCATGGTCTCGCGTCCACCGGAGTAGACAATGATCGACGCGGACAGCTCCGCAACCGTCGTCGTCCAGGTCAACACGCCTGCTGCCGCGAGCGCCGGCACCATCAACGGCAGCACGACCTTCAGGAACGTCCGCCCCGGCGGCACGCCGAGGCTGATTGAGGCGTCCTCGATGGAGCGCGGAATGTTATAGAGCGTCGATGAGGCGTTGCGCATGCCGAACGGCAGGCGACGCACAACATAGGCGAGCACGATGATCGCGGCCGTGCCCGTGAGTGGCAGCCAACCGCCATTGAAGGCCTGGATCAGGCCGATGCCGAGTGCTGTGCCAGACAGCGCCAGGGGCAAGGTGGTCAAGTAGTCGAGCCACGGCGTAACGACGTTGCGTCGCTTGACGATCAGATAGCCGAGCACGGCGCTCAATGTGATGGCGATAACGGTTGCCGTTGCCGCATAGGTGAGCGTGTTCAGCAATGGCCCGGGTGCGACGACAAAGACGCGTTCGACATTGGCCGTTGTCCACTCGCCCCACTTCATGACTGGGCCGCGTGCGCGGGTAAACGCGCCAACCACGACTGCAAAGAGCGGCAACAGTGAAATGAGCACGACGAGCGCCGC
>JANOAW010000041.1:0-3590 GCA_031411355.1 Hyphomicrobiaceae bacterium
CCGGGTGGTCGACGTCGGCGAGGAGCCGCCGGGCCGGGACACCTATCTCGGCTATCACCGCGACCTGCGCCGGCTGGCGAGGCTGCGGGCCCTGCTCGACCTTGCGATCGAGCGCCTGGCCTCGCCGCCTCGACACCAGCCGTCTTGTAATTGTGAAACGTGTACGCGATTCCGGCAGCATCGAGCCAGGCGCGCGCTGTCTTGACCGTATCGCAATTGGCTATGCCGTAGACGATCATTTGAAGTGCTTCGACAGCTTCAGGTGCTGTCCCTGATAATTGGAGCCGAGGCCCTGGCCATAAAGAATATCGGGCACAGCGGTCAGCCGTTCATACACCAGCCGTCCGATAATCTGTCCGTCCTCGAGAAAGAACGGCACTTTGTGACTGCGCACCTCGAGCACGACGCGTGCGCCCGAACCGCCGGCCGACGCGTGACCGAAACCTGGATCCATAAATCCCGCATAATGCACGCGGAACTCCCCCACCAATGGGTTGAATGGCATCATTTCGGCTGCGTGCGTGGGCGGCACGTGCACGGCTTCCTTTGAAGCCAGAATGTAGAACTGGTCGGGATCGAGGATCAGCTGCGGCCGCCCGCGCATGCGGATCGGCTCCCAGTAATCGAGCACGTCGCACGCAGCGGACACATCGACGTCGACGATGCCGGTATGCCGTTTCGCCCGATAGCCAACGAGTCCCGATGCATCGCCGCCGAGATCGACCGAAAGCGCGATGCCGCCGTCGATATCCTCGACGCCACCCGCGACCAGACGGTCCTTGGCGTGCAGCGCGAGCAATCGCCCATCGTCCTCGACCGCATCGCCACAGCGAAAGCGGATCTGCGACAACGTCGAGCCCTGGCGCACCTTGATCGGAAACGTCTGCGGACAGATTTCCGCGAACAACGGCCCAGCATAGCCTTGCGCAATCTGATCGAACGCGACGCCGCCGTCCGCGATCACGCGCGTGAACACGTCGAGCCGGCCGGTGGAACTTTTCGGATTGGCCGACGCCGACAGGTGCGCCGGCAGAGCCAAAGTTTCCAACAGGGGAACGATATACACGCAGCCAGTTTCGAGTACCGCTGCCGCCGTGAGGTCGATCTCGTGCAGCATGATGGCGCCGAGCTTGCTCTCGACGGTCGCGCCCGGCCCCGGAAGGAAGCTTGCACGAATGCGATAGGCTTTGCGGCCGAGGCGCAGGTCGAGGCTCGCCGGCTGCAGTTGCCGGGCCGATATCGGCAACCCGAGGCCAATTGCGCCGTCCTCGATCAGAGCGCGAATGGCCTGCGCGGGAAGAACGCCGGAAGATGGAAGCTGTGATACCATGCGGTCATGTAGCGGCTCCGACCGTCCCACGCCAATGCCGGCCTGACAGTTTCAACAGTCTACCGGCCCAGCCTGGAGATTCAGCGGGCGCTTCGTTGTGCCGCCACCACGGTGTTCGCGAGCAAGCATGCGATCGTCATCGGGCCGACGCCGCCGGGAACAGGTGTAATGGCGCGAGCAACGGCTGAACATTCGCTGAAATGGCAATCGCCGACGAGTTTGGTCCGGCCGTTCCCGGCATCGACTCGGTTGATGCCGACGTCGATGACGATTGCGCCGGGCTTGATCCAATTGCCCCGCACCATCTCCGGCCGGCCGACAGCTGCGACCACGATGTCGGCCCGGCGCACCACGGCCGCGAGATCGCGAGTCCGCGAATGGGCGATTGTGACGGTGCAATCTTCGGCTAGCAGCAACTGAGCGACGGGCTTGCCGACGATGGTCGACCGCCCGATGACGACAGCCTCTAATCCGGCGAGGTTCGCCTGCACGGATTTCAACAGCATGATCGCGCCGCGTGGCGTGCACGGCACCAGAGCCGGCTCCCCGATGGCCAGACGACCGACGTTGACCGGGTGAAAACCATCCACGTCCTTGTCCGGATCGATGGCGCGCAACACCTTCTGGGTGTCTATATGCACGGGCAAGGGCAGTTGCACGAGAATGCCGCTGACATCGGCACGTGCGTTGAGATCCGCGATCAGTTGCAGCAGGCCGGCTTCCGATGTCGACGCGCCGAGCCGATGCTCGACCGACAGCATGCCGACCTCTTCGGTCTGCTTGTGCTTGTTGCGCACATAGACCTGGCTCGCCGGATCGTCCCCGACCAGTACCACCGCAAGACCGGGCACACGACCCGTTGCAGCTCTCATGGTGGCAACGTCGGTTGCAACTTGCTGGCGCAAGCCCTCGGCAATGGCTTTGCCGTCGATGATCTGGGCGGACATGGGCGGAACCTCGATGAGAGACCGCCGCTCCTACCGCGGACTACCTGTCGGATGCAAAGATCTTGCGCGGATCGAAATCGCTCGGCTTGCGCGACACGAAGGGGCGCGGCATCGGACGATACGGCCCGACGGCCAACGGACGCTCGGTTCGGCGGACATCGCGCACGATAGCGCCTTCCGGCTGCGGCTGATTTGTTTCGATGATGAAATCCGTACCTTTGCCCGTTTCGGAACTCGCCGCGTGATCAGTGACGATCAACGACGAGCCGGGCACCATGACAGCTTCAATACGCGCCCTGATCTCGGACGGCATGACGATCCGGTCGAGCGCCGCACGAGCGCTTTCGTCGGCTGCGGTGGACGAGTTTGCGGCTGGCGAGCCAAGCCCGTTTGACGGTGCGTGCGGCAATGTCACGACCACCCAGCGCCCCGGCATCTCGTGCCGTCCGTCGTCAATCGCATGCATCCAGGTGAACAGGTGCGTGCCAAGTGTAGCTCCGCCCCGATCCGCGATGGCGACTGGCACTTCGAAAATCGGATCGAACGCTTGACGCACAGACAACATACCGGATTTCGCGCTCACCAGGACTGACACTGGCTCGCCAGCGCGCATCGTTCGCCGATACACTTCCCATGTCCATTTGGCATCGGCCTCGGCACCGGCGATTTCTTCGAGAATCGCTGCATTCGCCTCGCGTTTCGTCGTCAGCGCGACGTCGGCCTCACGCAATGCGCCCTCGGCTGTGACGCGCGCGATTGTCGCCGCTGCCAGAGCCCTTTCCGATCGCTCGCGGGTCTGCGCTGTGCCGGTATCGAGTGCGGTGCGCTCAAGTGTTTCCCGACGTGTCGCCGTGGCCGATGCGCGCGCTACCGTGTCACGGGCCTTGCTCAATCGCGACATTTCGGCCAACAAAGCCCCATGGCGCTTTTTGAGATCTTCGTCGAGCTTGGCCGAACTGCGCGCACGACTGTTCGCCTCTTTACGCGCGTCGACCAGCGCAGGCTGCGCCATCGATGACGGCCCAACCAACATCGGTGCCTTGGCAGACGTGTCGGGAGACGGCGATGCCTCGCCTCCCGCAGTTGCCGTAACATTCACCAGACCAGCTCCAAAGCCTGTCCGACGCGGCGTGAACAAGACCGGATGGCTGATGTCCAGCGGCTCGGTTTTGCTGTATGAAATAACCACCCGCATGCCGACGCGCGAGACGGCAAACAGGTCTTCGGCGACGGCCGGCGGCAAGCGTACACATCCATGTGACGCTGGTCGACCGGTCACCCGTCCCTCGTGCAGCGCGATCCCCGACCACGTC
>JANOAW010000042.1:0-5111 GCA_031411355.1 Hyphomicrobiaceae bacterium
GATGCGATACGGCGCGGCCGGCGACAGCGACGGATCTGGCGTCTGGCTGGCCGCCAGTGGGACGACGTGCATCAACCGCACGATGCTCTCGACGAGGTCGTCGACGTAAGTGAAATCACGGGTCATCTGCCCAGCATTGTAGATGTCGATCGGTTTCCCCTCGATGATCCCCTTGGTGAACTTGAACAGGGCCATATCGGGACGCCCCCATGGACCGTAGACCGTGAAAAAGCGGAACAGTGTGGTCGGAATCTGCCACAGATGGCTGTAGCTGTGGGCCATCAATTCAGTCGCGATCTTGGTCGCCGCATATAAGGTCAAGGGGTGCGCCGTGCGGTCGCTTTCTCGGAACGGCAGCGCTGCATTGGCGCCGTACGCGGAACTGGTCGACGCCGCGAGCAGGTGTTTGACCGGGTGCTTCTGCGCCATCTCGAGCACATTGAATGTGCCGATCACGTTGGCATCGATATAGGCACGCGGGTTTTCGAGGCTGTATCGTACCCCGGCTTGTGCAGCCAGATGGATCACGATGTCGATCGGCTTGGCAGTCCAGACGGCCTCGAGCCGAGCCTTGTCTTCGAGGTTTGCCCGATGGCCCTCGAACCCTGCCCGTTGCGCCAGCAAACCGGTCCGACGCTCTTTGATCGCGACATCATAATAGGGTGTGAAAGCGTCGTAGCCGACCACGTCGTGGCCATCGTCGAGAAGCCGCTGTGCGACATGAAAGCCGATGAATCCGGCGCTTCCCGTCACGAGACATCGCATCGGCGATCAACCTCCGGATCGGCACGCGCGCTGGCAGACGGCCATGCGGCCGGCCAATAGCGTGACTGTGAGCTTACCCTGACGTCGTTCGTGAGGTCCAGGGCAGATACACCCCATGCAGCGGCTCATACCGCTCAAATGACAACGGTCCTGCACACGCATGCAAAACCGTTGGAAATCGACGATACGGCCGACGCAGGTTCAGTGGGGGATCTTCGACCACACACGTTTTTTGGCGATGTACAACAGCACAGCCAATCCCGCGAGGTACAACATCACCAACATGCCCATGCGCTTGCGCTCTTCCAACTTCGGATCCGCGGCCCAGGCGAGGAACGCGGTCACGTCGCGCGCATACTGATCTGTCGTCTCGGGCACCGCGGTCAATCCGTCACCCTGAACCGGCTTGGCATACTTCACCACACCGTCGGACAGCGGGGCTGCCATTGCGATCTGATGACCCGGGAAATGCGAGTTGTAGTTCATGCCGTTCTGCAACGGATTGCAGACTTCCGGCTTGCCTTCGGGCCGATCGATCGACGCACACGCTTTGGCGCCTGCCGGTTTCTGTCCCTCTGCAACCCGCACCAGTTTGCCGGCCTGCTCGACATACAGCGGCACAGGTTTGTAACCAGTCAGCAACGCTTGCAGATAGTCAGCGCCCGCCTCCTGATAGCTCGTGAAGATATCCCGCAGCATCATATCGGGCACGCGGTAGAACGGCTTCTCGACCTCGATGCCCCGCGCTTTGGTTATCACCGAAAGATCTGGCGGCAGCGCCCCGTTGTTGGCATCCCGCCCTTGCGCCTCGTTCAAATACGGACCGAGGATAGGATCTGACGCCCTCGGCGCGCGCGTGATGATGTTGCCCTTCCGGTCGGCGATCAGGCCTTTGTCGTTTGGCTCAGGAATCTGGTGCAACCACTCGGCCGCAGCCGATTTTGCCTGCGCCTCAGAATAGCCAGGCCCGCCTGCTTCGGCCAAATTGCGGAAGTTCGTCCGCTTGAGGCTGTGACAACCGGAACAAACCTCCTTGTAGACTTGGAAGCCGCGCTGAAGTTGCGCCTGATCGAAGTGGCCACGAAAGCCGCCAAACGTCCAAGGTGCGCGCGCGAATTCGGGAGCGTCGCCGCCACCGGCTGCTCGCACGCCGACGCTGCCAGCCGCCAAGGCCAGAACTGTCGCAGTGATGACGCTGATGCGTTTCATAGAAGTCCCCGGTTTCCAGCGTATCTCAGCGTTTTTCAGGCGCGGCAGCCGCACCGGTCGGCATCGTTGCCCCACCCTTGCCGAGCACGGCATCGGCGATGCTCTTCGGCATGAGTTTCGGTGTCTCGACGATGCCGAGAATGGGCATCAGCACCAGGAAGAAGGCGAAGTAGTAGAACGTGAACACGCGCGACCAGATCACGTAGGCACCTTCGGCCGGCTTGCCGCCGAGATACCCAAGAGCCACCACCGTAAAGAAGAACAGCAGCAGGAACGGGCGAAATAGGGGGCGATACTTGGCCGAGCGAACCCGGCTGGTGTCGAGCCATGGCACGAAGCACAGCAACACGATCGAGCCGAACATCGCGACGACGCCACCGAGCTTGGACGGGATCGCGCGCAGGATCGCGTAGAAGGGCAGGAAGTACCACTCCGGCACGATATGTGGCGGTGTGACCAGCGGGTTGGCCTCGATGTAGTTATCGGCATGCCCGAGATAGTCGGGTGCGAAAAACACAAACCACGCATAAATCAACACGAACACGGCAAGGCCGAACAGATCTTTCATGATCGCGAACGGCGCCATCGGCACGCTGTCAGAGGTCGACTTGATTTCGATCCCGGCCGGATTGTTCTGGCCGACATGGTGCAACGCCCACAGGTGCAGCACCACGACGCCCGCGATCACGAACGGCAGCAGATAGTGCAACGAGAAGAACCGGTTCAGCGTAATCGTCGTCACGCCGTAGCCGCCGAGCAGCCATTTCGTGATGCCTTCGCCGACGAACGGAATGGCGGTAAAGAAGTTGGTGATGACCGTCGCACCCCAGAAGCTCATCTGCCCCCAAGGCAATGTGTAGCCGAGGAACGCCGTCGCCATCATCAGGAGGTAGATCACGACGCCGAGGATCCACAAAATCTCGCGCGGCGCTTTATACGAGCCGTAGTACAGCCCGCGCGCCATGTGAATGTACACGGCGAGAAAGAACATGGACGCGCCGACCATGTGGATATTGCGGATCAACCAACCGTAGTTGACGTCCCGGCGGATACCTTCGACGGCTGAGAACGCCAGCGTGTCACTGGCTTGATAGTGCATCGACAGAACAACCCCGGACAGGATCATGACGCCGAGCATGAACATCAGGATGCCGCCGAACGTCCACATGTAGTTGAGATTGCGCGGCGTCGGAAAGTCGACGAATTGCGCATGCATCATGCGCATGACCGGCAGTCGCTCGTCCATCCATTTGGCGGCGCGCGATTGCGGCTGATAGCTAGATTCGTGATGCGACATGGGGTGCTGCCTCAGCCGATCTTGATTTTGGTGTCGGACACGAACTCGTAGGGCGGCACTTCGAGGTTCTTCGGAGCCGGGCCCTTGCGAATGCGCCCTGCGGTATCATAGTGCGACCCGTGGCACGGACAGAACCACCCGCCGTAATCCCCCTTGGCGTCGGCCAGAGATTGGCCTTTTGGAATACATCCGAGGTGTGTGCACACACCGACGAGAACCAACCAGTTCTCTTTGCCCTTTTTGGTACGCGCCGTATCCGATGCATTCACGCGATCCGGCAACTCCGAGATCGGCGTTGCGACTGCGGCTTTGACTTCAGCGTCCGTACGATTGCGAATAAACACCGGCTTGCCGCGCCACATCGCCGTGATGGCTTGACCACTTTGCACCGGCGTCAGGTCGATCTCTGTCGACGACAACGCCTGTGTCGAGGCATCGGGATTCATTTGTTGAATGAATGGCCAGAGCGAAATAGCCCCGCCGACACCCGCGGCCGACAAGCCTGCGATCGTGAGAAAATCCCGACGGTTGGGATCGTGATCAGACGCCAAAGCGGCCTCCCGTTGCGCAACGCACGATAGGCGACGCTGATCCAGCGGCACGGTTCTTGGTCCGCGCCTGAATCACCGACGCATGTGCGCGTGTTCTTGTCAGACCATAGTCCGACCGCGAGCCGCGTCGGACTGGACGTTTTGACGCGTTGGGAGGCTTGATTGCCGCAGGCCGTCGCAACACCGCTCATCCGCTGTCGATGCATGCAGCGAGAGTAACGATGACTGTGGCGTCGCCTGACCAGAAACTTCCGTCACTCATCTCGGCGAGACAGGTGACGCGTTGCGTGTCGGCGAGGCGCACGTTGGTCGCGAGCTTGGCCCGGCCCGATCGCGCGCTCAGGTGAAACCGGATCAGGAGTACCTGAGGGTTTTTCTCGGCGAGCACATGCACCGTCTTGACGTGGTCGGCTGTCGTCATCGGGCTGTCGATTTCGATCTGGGTCGATACGACATTGCCGTTCTCGGCCAATTCGGGGATCGTCAGCTTCACGCGCCCTGGCCGTACGGGCGCGCCTCGCGTTATCGATGAGACGACCGCCGCGAAGTCTTCGGCTGCGTTGGCCGGTACCGGAAGCATCGACGCGACGCAGCCGACGACCAAGCCAACCCCAACCGAACGCCGCGAAACGTCGATGCTTTGGATTTTTCCGATAACGTCAACCATCATATGTTCCCGGTCGGATCAACGGCACTCACGTTTAGACCTCGAGGCCAGAACGCAATGCCAGAACTCGATGATGGTGGCGCGACAGGACGAACTTGTCCACACTGTGTGCGATCCAGGGACGCCAAAGTGCTATGCGGACCGATCCGAAAACCACCGATGACACTCGGCATTTTAATGCTCGACAATGCCTTCGATCGCTACCCGGGTGACCTCGGCAATCCCGCGTCATTCGATTTTCCTGTCATCTACGAGCGAACACCCGGCGCGAGCACCAGTGCCATAACCACGCTTTCCGACGCGTCGTTTCTCGAACCGATGACCCGATCCGCACATAGGCTCGTCGCACGCGGCGCACAGGCGATCGTGACGAGTTGCGGCTTCCTCGCCATCTACCAGCGTGAACTCGCGGCCCGCCTGCCGGTTCCGATCGCGACCAGCGCACTTTTACAGGTCCCTTTGGTCGAACGGCTGCTCCCCGCGAACAAGCGCGTTGGCGTGCTGACATTTAACGGACGCAGTTTGGCAGCACCGCACCTCCTTGGTGTCGGCGCTCCGATCGACACGCCCGTTGTGGGTTTGCCGGAACAGGGACCGTTCCGGCGCGCACTGCTCGGCGATC
>JANOAW010000043.1:0-2191 GCA_031411355.1 Hyphomicrobiaceae bacterium
CGAATTCGGGCTGGTCGTGGCCGGGGTGTGGTGCGCAACCATCAATACCGAATCCTCGGGTCGAACAGCGCGTACGACAGATCCACTGCCAGATTGATCAGTACGTAGACACCGGAAAAAACCAGGATCACACCTTGAATGATCGGATAATCGCGCCGCGTGATGGCGTCGACGGTCAAGCGGCCGACACCTGGCAGATTAAACACGGTCTCAGTGATGACAACGCCCGAGATCAGCAACGCGACACCGAGGCCGATGACAGTGACGATCGGCACAGCGGCATTCTTGAGGGCGTGCTTGAGCAGGCGCGAGGCGTCACCGACACCTTTGGCGCGGGCCGTGCGCATGTAGTCTTCTGTCAGCACGTCGAGCATACTCGCCCGCGTGATGCGAGCGATCAGCGCGACATAGGCGATGCCGAGCGTGATCGAGGGCAGGATCAGGTGGCGGAACCACTCCCAGGTGCCGTCGGCGAACGGCCTGTAGCCCTGCACCGGCAGCCAGCGCAATTGCATGGAAAAGATGTAAACCAGCGAATATCCGACCACAAACGCCGGCACCGAAAAACCGAAAACTGCAAAGGTCATCACGGCGCGATCGAACAGTGAGCCGACGCGGGCCGCGGCCGTCACCCCGGCGAGCAGCGCGAGGGATACGGCCAGCACGAGGGTGGTCAGGGCCAGCGACAGCGTCGGCTCCAAGCGCTGCGCGATCAGCGTCGTCACCGGTATGCTTGAGTAGATGGAAACGCCGAGATCGCCTTGAACCACGCTCGCGGCCCAGCGACCGAATTGGACCAGCAGCGGATCGTCGAGGCCAAGTTTGCGACGGATCGCGGCCACTTGATCGGCCGTGGCGTTGTCGCCGGCGATGATGGCTGCGGGATCACCGGGCGACAGGTGAAGGAGCAAAAACACGAACACACCGACGATCGTCATGACGACGATCGTCGAGAGCAGGCGGCGGATGAGGTAGGACAGCATGCGGCTCAGCGAATGGCGAACAGCGAATGCGATCAGAGCGCAATCGATGCGTCGGGGCTTCGCTCTCCCTCCTCTCCGTTCGCGACCCGTCGTGCGCGCACCGCGCGGCGCGGTTTCAGACCTTCTCGACGTTCCACCACGGGATCATTTCCGATATCGGCAACAGACCCTTGATATTTTTGCGGTAGACCGACGGCTGTACCCACTGGCCATAGTAGACGTGGGGAACGAAGTTCCAGGCATTGTCCTGCATCGCACGCGACACGGCCTTGCGGTCCTCGAGCGTCGAGGCCGCCGCCCACTTGTCGCGCAGCTCTTCGTGTTTGGTGTCGGACGGCCAACCAAACCAGCCCCTGTCGCCGGTCGCAGCGTGTGCTGCGAGCGCGATCGGATTGCCGACAGCGGTGCCACCGGCCGAGGTTATGAAGATGTTCCAGCCGCCCTGGTCCGGTGCCGCCTTGACCGCACGGCGCTGGACGACGCCGGACCAGTCCATCGGCACCATTTCGACATTGAAGCCGGCCTGACGCATTTCCTGGGCCAGCAACGTCGCCGAATTCGACATGTAGGGAATGTTGGTCGCCTGCATCAACACGACCGGTTTGCCGTCGTAGCCACCTTCCTGAAGCAGCTGTTTGGCGCGCGCGATGTCCTGGCCCTTCTTGAACCAGTCCGTATTGGCATCGTTCTCCATCTGCGAGCCACAGGTGAACAACGAGCCGCACGGCTTGTAATATTTCGGATCGGCGAAGGTCGCCTTCAGGTGATTTTCCTGGCGCACGATATGCAGCATCGCCTGACGGATCTTGGGATTGTCGAACGGCTTGTGCAGATAGTTCAAGCGGATGAGGCCGACGTTGCCGAGGCTGTTGAGAACGATCGTGCCGAGGTTCGGATCGCCTTCCAATTGCGGCAGGAGATCGATGGGCGGAATTTCGTAGAAGTCGATCTCGCCGGCGATAACTGCGTTCACTGCCGTCTGGCTGTCGGGCATGTTGAGGAAAATCACGCGATCGACCTTGACGACCTTGCCACCCGAGATGCCGCTCGGGGCCTCGCTGCGCGGGACGTAATCGGGGTTTCGATCGTACACGTACTGAGATCCGACGCGGGTCTCGTCCATGTTCAATTTGAACGGCCCCGAGCCGACGTTTTCGCTGATCTTCTGCATCGGATCAGTTTCGGCTTCTTTCTTGCGCATCATGAAG
>JANOAW010000044.1:0-5764 GCA_031411355.1 Hyphomicrobiaceae bacterium
CATCGGCGCCGGCATCGGCAGCATAGCGGCGGCCGTACTG
Source organism: Hyphomicrobiaceae bacterium (assembly GCA_031411355.1). Lineage (GTDB taxonomy): Bacteria > Pseudomonadota > Alphaproteobacteria > Rhizobiales > Hyphomicrobiaceae > JABFRJ01. Next base: position 41 of record JANOAW010000044.1, read on the forward strand.
CTCGTTTTGGCACTTGTGTTGCCGTTTCCGGTCGCCGTGATCGCAGCCCTTGCCATCGACGCGCTGGTTACGGGCGCCTTTCACGAGGATGCTGTCGCCGACGCCTTCGATGCGTTCGGCGGCGGTTGGACCCGCGACGACGTCCTGCGCATTCTGAAGGACAGCCGCATTGGCAGTTTCGGCGCATTGGGACTGATTCTGGCAGTCGCACTTCGCGCCGCGTCACTGATGTCGTTCACGCACGCGGCTGCGGCGGCAGTGGCCTTGATCGCAGCAGGCGCGGTCGGTCGGCTCACCATACTCGCCGTCATGGCCGTCGTACCGCCCGTGCCAGCCCGCGATGGTCTGTCAAAAGACATCGGCCAGCTCGCCAGTTGGCGAACTTTTTTGGCAGCAAGCGTCATCGTCGCGCCCGTGCTCGCCTGGGCCGTCTACCTCGATCCAATCGGGTCCGGCATCATCGTGTCGCTGCTCGCAACCTTCGTCGTCTGGTTTCGCGCCTATCTCATGCGCCGCATCGGCGGCGTCACCGGCGACTGCCTCGGCGCGTCAGCGTATGTCGGCATGCTCGTCACGCTGCTGGTGATGGTTCGGACGTCTTGAGCGGGGACGGCCTCCCCTTCGCCGGTCGGATCTGATACCCGCACACATCTCGATTCTGGAGCCAATCCATGACCGCACTCCGCCCCCCGCATCGATTTTACGCTCCCCTCGCCCTCGGTGCGCCCCAGCCGTTGCGCCAATTGCCCGTGCGGCTCGAACGCATGATCCATTTCGTGCCGCCGCACATCGAGAAAATGCGTGCCAAAGTCGGTGAGCTGATCAAGCAGGTCGACGTCGTACTCGGTAATCTGGAAGATGCGATCCCTGCTGATCAGAAGGTCAATGCGCGGTCGGGCTTCATCCAGATGGCGCGCGCCAACGACTTCGGCGCCACCGGACTCTGGACGCGCATCAATTGCCTCAACTCGCCGTGGATGCTCGACGACGTTGTCGACATCGTCGCGGCTGTAGGCGACAAGTTGGACGTGATCATGCTGCCCAAGGTCGAAGGGCCCTGGGACGTGCATTATCTCGATCAGTTGTTGGCGCAGCTCGAAGCCCGTCACAAGCTCGCAAAGCCGATCCTGATCCACGCCATTCTCGAAACTGCCGAAGGCGTCAAAAACGTCGATGCCATCGCTGCGTCGTCGCCCCGCATGCACGGCATGAGCCTCGGCCCCGCTGATCTCGCAGCCTCGCGCGGCATGAAGACGACCCGCGTCGGCGGCGGACATCCCATGTACGGCGTCCTTGCCGATCCCGGCCCCGATCCCAAGGCGCCGCGTACGTTCGCGCAGCAAGACCTCTGGCACTACACGTTTGCCCGCATGGTCGACGCGTGCGTGTCCTATGGCTTGAAAGCTTTTTACGGCCCATTCGGCGACTTTTCTGACGCGGCCGCGTGCGAGGCGCAATTCCGCAACGCCTTCCTGATGGGCTGCGTCGGCGCGTGGTCGCTGCATCCCTCCCAGATCGAAACAGCCAAGCGCGTCTTCTCGCCCGATCCGGCCGAAGTCGCGTTCGCGCGCAAAATCATCGCCGCCATGCCCGATGGCACCGGTGCCGTCATGATCGACGGCAAGATGCAGGACGACGCCACCTGGAAGCAGGCCAAGGTGATCGTCGATCTCGCCGACTTGGTGGCAACCAGAGGATGAACCAGAGTGCCTGTTGCGAGACGCCTCAAGCGACTTTCTCGTTGAATATGTCGGGCATAAGTTCAATGAAAACAATAATTAACACGAAATAGTGTGAGCCTCTGCACGAAACTGTTTGGCGCCGCAATCGTCTCTACTTGGCGCTATCGAGGCGCAGTAACAAAAGAGGCGACCCCAGTGAAACGTATCGCAATGACGAGTGCACTTGCCGCAGCCATCATGGGCGCAGTGGCCGTCATCGGTTTGCCGCAGGGCGGATTTGCGGCAGGTGAGCCGATGGTCGGCGGCGCGGCCATGTTCCCGGCCAAGAACATCATAGAGAATGCCGTCAACTCGAAAGATCACACCACGCTCGTTGCCGCGGTGAAGGCGGCCGGCTTGGTTGAGACTCTGTCGGGCAAGGGCCCTTTTATGGTCTTTGCGCCGACCAACGCAGCCTTCGATATGTTGCCGAAAGGTACCGTCGAAAATCTGCTGAAGCCTGAAAACAAGGCCATGCTGGTCAAGGTACTCACGTCTCATGTCGTTGGCACGGCCGTCTTGTCCGACGCCATTACTAAAATGGTCATGGACGACAAGGGCGCCCATCCCGTCAAAACGCTCAGTGGCGCTGTTCTGATCGCAAAGACTGAAAACGGCATGCTGACGCTGACCGACGAAATGGGCGGCGTGGCCAAAGTCACGATCGCCGATGTCAAACAGTCGAACGGCGTCATCCACGTGATCGACCACGTGCTGTTGCCGAAATAATCTCTCTGCTCGCGGGTCGAAAGATCCGCGAGCATTGCGATGACAGGTGCCATAACATCGTCCAGTCAAGCATTTCCGATCGATCCATCTCGTGCAACACTCGCGAAAACGAGTCGCGCGAGATCGCTGCATGCCACGAATTCTGATCTTCAACGGTGCCCCCGAAGCAGCGCAACGGCGCGTGGTCGCAGAAGGCGGCACGTCGAACGAGTCGATGATAACGCAAAGTTTGAGACGGTTCGAACACGCGGGCCGCCCGATCGAACTGGTCACACTCAACGTCGCTGACGGCGAAAACCTGCAGCAAGGCACGGCTTTGTCGGATTTCGACGGCGTATGGATTTCCGGGTCCCCGCTCAATGCCTATCATCTGCACGAGCCGGCGGTGCGCCGGCAGGTCGAATTGGCGCGCGACATCTGGGATCTCGGCATTCCCTCGTTCGGCTCGTGCTGGGGTCTTCAGGTCATGACCGCCGCCCTCGGTGGCCAGGTCGAACTCAATCCCCGCGGCCGTGAGATTGGTATCGCGCGCATGATCATGCTCACCGATGTCGGCCGCAAGCACGCCATGTTCCGGGATAAACCTGTCGCCTTCGACGCCCTGTGCACGCACGAAGATGAAGTCACGACGTTGCCCGCATGCGGCACCGTGTTGGCGTCAAATCGTGTCAGCCGGGTGCAGGCGGCCGTGTTTACCGAGGGCTCGCGCAGTTTTTGGGGCGTCCAGTATCATCCCGAAATGAGCTTTGCGCATGTGGCTGCGATCGTGATCATGCGCGCGGAACGCCACATCCGCGAAGGCTTTGCGCGCAGCCGCGAAGAGGTGGAGCGGCAGGTCGACGATTTCAGGCAATTGAATGTCGATGCGGCGCGCAAGGATCTCGCCTGGGCCTACGGTGTCGGCCCTGACATCCTCGATCCTGTGCAGCGCACGCTCGAATTCCGCAATTGGCTCGATGCCAAGGTCATCCATAAATCCGTGCGCTGAGGCGCGCTGTTGCTCTATGGCGCGCCGGCAATGACGGGGCGGAATGCGGCAGCTGCAGCGATGGCTTTGCCGGCATGGATACGACCGGCCCCAAACTGATCGTCGCGGCCGCGGCGTCCGAGATCATCGACCGCCGACATCAGGAGATCGCGAACCTCGCTTGGGGTCAACGCCGGGTTCACGTCCAGCATCAACGCCACCAGACCCGCGACGTGAGGCGCGGCAAACGAAGTTCCGCTGGCGAGGTCGTGCTCCGATCGGCCGGTCGGCACCAGAACATCGACGCCTGGTGCCGCAACGGCGATGTAGGCACCATGATTGGCTTGCTCGTACAGCCTATCCGACGCGTCCGTGGCGGTGACGGCGATCACGGTCGCATAGGCGGCTGGGTAAGCCGGCGCCGCACCCGCGCCACCATTGCCGGCCGCAGCGATGGCGACGATGCGTCGGGGTACAAGGGCCGCGATGTTGCGTTCCATGGCCGGGTCGCGCACGCCGGCAAAGCTCATATTGACCACCCGCGCGCCTTTTTCGACTGACCAGTTCAAGCCTTTGACGAGTGCAGAGGTGACGGCAAAGGCCGAGCCACGCTCGCGCGCATTGCCGAAAGCGCGCACGCTGAGCAATCGAACGTCGGGCGATATACCGCGCACGAGACCGCGTCCGGCGATAATGCCGGCTACGCCCGTGCCATGCGGATCGAGACCCGACGACATGGCGTTGCTGACGCGTGGCACGCTGTCGAGGGCGTCGAGTTCGTCGATGGCTCGGTCGGCAAAATCGGGATGCGCGCGCTCGATGCCGCTGTCGATGACCGCGATCGTCGTACCGAGACCGGCCGTCAGGCGAGGGGCGTCGGCGAGCCCGATCCTGGCAAACGTATATTGCGCACCTGCCTCTGTCGAAACCGCCGCTGGACGAACGCTCGCGCTCTGCTGATAGCGGTAGATGAAATTCGGCTGCGACGCCTGTACGCGCGCGTCCGCCTGTAATGCCGCGACGACGTCCGCGACATTGCGGCGATCGGGAATACGCAGCCGCACCAGCCGCTGGTCGACGAGTGACATCGTCGACCGCTCCAGGATCGTCAGGTTGAACGCCAGAGCCACGTCGGCTTCAAGCGTCTCAGGTGTCGAGAGCGCCAAGGCAATCAGCACTTCGTCGGCAACAAAGATCTCGAGTGCCACAGCCGGCGACGGCGCTTGGCCAGGTTGGGTTGTCGAGGGCGGTCGAGCCGGGTCCGGTTGGCGCGGTGGTGGTGTCAACGGCAGCACGGCAACCGGCGGCCGGCGCGGTACGCCGACAGGTCGCCGCGGCCCGACTGGCGGCAACGCAACGGTGACGGGCGGTCGCGTTGCCGTCGGTGGAGCACGATCTGGCGGCGTGCGCAGGGGCGGCGGCACGCGCAGCGGTGGACGATCCGCCGTCAGGTTCGGCGATTTGTCACGACCGGAATTGCGCCCGCCCGCGGTATCGCGCGTGCCCGACGGACGTAGCCCGGTCGTGGCTATCTTGTTGGAGCGCGGCGCGACATCGCGAATGGCCGGCGTGAAGGCCGTCGCGGATGGTCGAACGATCGGTTTCGCTGGCGCGGCGATGGCTGGCTTCGGTCGCTTCGCCGGCACCGTCGGCTCGGCCGCCAGGCCAGCCATCACCATTGCGATCAGCAGCATCGCCGTTGCTATCGCTGTCGAGACGACCGAGGCCATGACCGTGCTCCGGATCAACGGATGTTACTTCTGTGGTGGCACAATGACCAGCTGAACGACGTCGGCACGCCGTCGCAACGCCGATATCTTGCTGGCCTTTTCCTCATCACTCAACGCCTTGCCGCCTAAACGTACGGTGAACCAGCCATCGGCCCGCGGTCCCTCGATGATGCGCGCCCCGATCCCTGTCAAAACCTCGCCGACCGCCGACAGCGTCGCGCCGTCCTTGAACCTGACGTTGGCGATCGTGTCATCGCCAACGGCGCGGCCCGATCCGCCAGCGAGGTCGGGACCGGTTTCGCTGGTGCGCCACAGGGCGGCGATCGAAATCGCCTGGATGGCGAACACGGCGACCGCGGCGATGGTTGCGAGGCGTACCGCCCGTGCCGTGGGCATGACGAAGAAGTCGCGCATCTGCTCGATGATGCCGGCACGGGCTCGATGTGCGCGCAACGCCGGACTGCGGTCGGCGATATATGCCATCCCCGATGCGACCGACAGTGTGCGCGGCATCGGCATCGCGTCTGCGACCGAAATCGAGGCGCTCTGCTCGTCCCGGATCAAGTCCAGTTGCCGG
>JANOAW010000045.1:0-4670 GCA_031411355.1 Hyphomicrobiaceae bacterium
GTCGGCCACGGCACCATGTAGATGATTTTTTGATTGTTCTTCGCGGCCACCTGTTCGTAGACGGGACGCAGGTGCTTGTGCAGAACCTTCAGCTCATCGGCGTTGGCGACCAGGAACGGAATGCCTTCCGTCCCGAGAACCGGTTCGTCGCCGATTTGTTGGATGTTGAGCACGTCGGCCATCGGCACGAGACCGTCACGGACAGCGCGCAGATGTTCCGGTCCCTTGAAGCCGAGCTGACCACCCGCTTTGACCGTGATCACGACGCTGCCTTTCGTGGCGGCTTTCACCTCGTCGGCAAAGCGCATCGCGTTTTTGGTGTGGAAGTTCGCGTCAGGCCAGACGGTCGAAAGATCCCATGCCGTCTGCGCTGTAGAGGGTTGCACGCAAGCGAACATGGTCGCCAGCATGGCCGCCCCAGCCAACATCCTGTGTTTCGTCAGCATCGACATCTCCCTGTGCCTGACCGTTCGGGACAGAGTTGCCGGTCGATGCCGCGTGCGCAAGCACAAACTGTGATCACAAAGCAGGCGACGCGGCCACCGGTCAGGCTTTGAGATCCGCGCGTGTCTCGACGGTGCCGCTTGCCGTGAGATGATAGACGATCGGCACGCCGGTGCCGAGTTCCTGCGCGATGATTTGTTCGCCGGTCAGATTCTCGAGTTTCATGATCAGTGCACGCAAAGAATTGCCGTGGGCGCCGACGATGATTTTCTTTCCGGCTCTCACCGCCGGCCAGATATGCTGCTCATAATAAGGCAGCACCCGCGCAGCCGTGTCCTTCAGGCTTTCGCCACCAGGAGGCGGAATGTCGTAGGAACGGCGCCAGATGTGCACCTGCTCTTCGCCCCAACGCTTGCGCGCGTCGTCCTTGTTCAAACCCGAGAGTTCTCCGTAATCGCGCTCGTTCAAGGCCTGATCGCGCGTGGTCGCCAATGTCGGCTGACCAATCTCGTCGAGGATGAGTGTCAGCGTCCGCTGTGCGCGCGTCAGTTCACTCGTGAAGGCGTGATCAAAAGACAGTCCGGCGGCCTTCAGGCGCTGTCCCGCAGCTTTCGCTTCGGCCACACCCTTCTCGGTCAGATCTGGGTCTTTCCAGCCGGTGAATAGATTGAGCTTGTTCCACTCGCTTTCGCCGTGGCGAACGAGCACGAGGAGATGGGACATGGTTTCATTACTCTGAAAGGCCGATCGAGCGGCGCTGTAGCGAACGGGCTGGCTCGGAGCAAGCCGCTCGGCATCTGTTCACATCGGCACGACAGTGACAGGGTTACAGAGACGTGATCACTTGCGGTGCCAGACCCATTTTTGTCTGTGCCTGTCGTTCATTCAGGAGGCTCGCATGCAGATCTATTTCGCCGTCGCCGTCGCTGCCGTTTCTGGTGTCGCCGTCGGTGCAACCGCCATCGACACACTCAGGGCTCAGAATAAGGCGCCGGTGTTCGTCATTACGGATTTCACTGAAATTGCGGATGTGCCCGCGTTCAATGCCGCAACGAAAGGTGTCGCTGCCGCCATCAAGGACGGAGGCGGCCGCACTGTCGCGCGTTCTGACGACGTCATCGCGCTCGATGGGCCGACACCGAGACGCATGTCCATTGTGCAATTCGAAAGCGCCGAGGCAGCCAAGGCCTGGTACGCATCGCCGTCCATGAAAGACAGCCGGGATGCACGCTTGAAAATGACCAAGTCACGCTCGTTCATGATCGAGGCGGCCGGTCATTGAAAACGGCTTGTGTGACCGTGGATGACGCCGGCGCTTGGCGTCGTCCACGGTTCAATCGCCTTACTCTGCCGCCTGACGTTGCTTTTTCTTCTTGGCATAGTCGGACGGACTGCCCGCGCTGCCGGATTGCGGACCTTTACGCGGCCCGTCGTGGCGATACGACGAGCTTTTCGGAGCACCACCGGTTTTCGGCACGTATTTCGGCTTGCGATCACGTGGCCCGCCATTTGGCAACGTCGCGAGTGCGGCGGCGACGTCGGTGTCGGCATCGGTCGGGGGACCAGACAAGGCAGGCAGACCGCCGTCGCCGGGATCGCGCACACGTGAAATCTGGCCTTCCTTATCCTTGTTCGTGCGTACGGCTTCCGCGAACGCGTCCGCTTCAGTGGCGAGCACTTGAAAGCGTGTGTCGCGATCGTGGATGCGAATGGCGCCGATCTCGGCTTTGGTGATGGCGCCAGCCTTGCAGATCAATGGCAGCACCCATTTCGGATCGGCATTGCGTTCCCGCCCGATGTTGAGGCGGAACCAGACCATCGGCCGGCCATCGTCGCGGGTCGGGCGGGGACCGCGCTCGCCTCCTCGATCAGCTCCGCGATCCGAGCCACGATCCGAGCCACGATCCTGGCGATAGTCGCGATTGGCGTCGAACCGTTCCACGCGGCCGCGATCGAGCCGATCCGGGCTGGTCGTGTCGGCAGTGCGATCAGCGCCAAAGCTCGAGCGCGCGGGGGCTGGGGTGTCGGGTCGGGTCGCGCCGAACGCCGGCCGCTCGCTGCGATCGAACCGTGCCGGGCGATCACCGCGGTCGAATCGGTCGCCTCGATTCCGATCATCGCGCCCACGATCATCGCGACGCGGAGGCCCGGTGTCGGCTGCGATGTCTTCTGGCTCCGGCAAACGCGACCGCTGGATGCGCACGAGCGCGAGCGCGATCTCGTCGGCACTGCGGCCGGCTTGCAGGGACGCGAGCAAGCCTTGCTCGCCGTCCGTCACCGGGTCCGTGAACATCGGATCGGCGAGAAAGCGCTCCTGATCCTTGATGCGGATTTCGTCGGCACCCGGCACCGGCGTCCACGTCACCTTCAAGCGGGCGCCATTGATCAGCATGTCGGCCTTGCGGCGACGATTGTACGGCACCAGCATCACCGCATGACCTTTGCGGCCCGCGCGTCCCGTGCGGCCGGACCGGTGCAGCAACGTTTCGCGATCGTTGGGCAGGTCGGCGTGAATGACGAGGGCGAGTTCCGGCAGATCGAGACCGCGGGCTGCGACGTCGGTCGCAACCAGGACGCGGGCGCGTCCATCACGCAAGGCGACGAGTGCCTGCGTACGCTCGTGTTGGGTCAGCTCGCCGGATAAAGCAACCGCTGCGAAGCCGCGCTCCATCAGGCGGGCGTGCGTGCGCTTGACCGCTTCGCGCGTGCCACAGAACACCAACGTTGCTCGCGACTCATGCAGCCGTAGAACGTTGACGATGGCGTTTTCGACATCCCCCGGCGACACGCGCATGGCCTGATAGGCGATGTCGGCGTGTTGTTGGTCGCGGCGTGTGGTTTCGATGCGGACGGCATCGTTCTGATAGGTTCTGGCAAGGCCCTCGATCTCGCGCGGTACCGTCGCCGAAAACAGCAATGTACGGCGCGTGTCTGGCGTCGCCTTCAAAATGAATTCGAGATCCTCGCGAAATCCGAGATCGAGCATCTCGTCGGCTTCATCGAGCACGACGGCTTTCAAGCTGCCGAGCCGCAGACGACGGCGCTCCAGATGGTCCCGCAACCGGCCGGGTGTGCCAACGACGATGTGGGCGCCATATTCGAGTTGCCGCCCCTCGGCTTTGGGGTCCATGCCGCCGACGCAGGTGACGACACGTGCGCCTGTCTCTGCATAAAGCCAGACGAGCTCGCGCTGCACCTGCAGGGCGAGTTCGCGTGTCGGGGCGACCACCAGGGCCATCGGCTCGGCGGCGCGTCCGAAGAGTTCGGCATCGCCAAGGAGAGTCGGTGCCAGCGCGAGGCCGAAGGCAACGGTTTTGCCGGAGCCGGTCTGTGCTGAAACCAAGAGATCTCGGCCGGTGGCGCGATCTTCCAGGACTGCCGATTGGACGGCAGTCGCAACGGAATAGTCTTTTGCGGCGAGCGCACGGGCGAGCGCCGGATGGGTCGACGGGAAAGTCATGGGTGCTGGGAGCTTTGTGTCTGGAGGCGTCCTGGAATCTCTATCAAGGCGACTTGATGCTGAGACGTGATCCGAAGACGCGTCGTGGTGTCGGCGGCGTTGCCGGCTCCCACCACGGGACACAAGCGTTGCTGCCAAAGATCGCCATTAGTTCGATCTGCCAGCCGCTTAGCGCAGTTCCGTCGGAAAAGCTATCGCCATTGCGTCGCGGCAGCGTCGCACGGCCCATGTTCCGTCGCACGATCAGCGTCCACAAAGGGAACAAACATTAATGTTCAGAGATTATTCAGCTCGACGCTCGGAGTTTAGGATCAGACCGTCGGGATCATCCGAGAGCGGGAGTTGAGCCTTGAGCCATAAATTACGTGACCATGCGCAATCGAATGGCGTTTCGATCGGCCTCATGATCGGCGCCAGTCTCGCGGTGCTGACATTCGTCGGTCCAGCACTGGCGCAGCCGACGCCTGAAGAAATTCAAAAGAAACAACAGGATCAGAAACAGCAGCAGAAGCCCGGCGCTCCCGCGCCGAAACAACCTCAGGCGCCGCCTCCTGGTGCTGGGCAGAGGCCCCCGAATGCGGGCCGCCCGGCCACACCTTCGCCAGTTGGCCCTCCCCCGTCCGGCGGGGCACCGCCGCGACCCGCGATTATTGCGCCAAAGCCGCCCGGTCCCCCACCAGGGCCCCCACCCGGTCCTCCGGCAGGGTCGCCACCCGCGCCACCGAAAGTTGTTCCGCCACAGCCACCGCGGTCAACGTCGCCGCCG
>JANOAW010000046.1:0-2542 GCA_031411355.1 Hyphomicrobiaceae bacterium
TCCCGCTGGACGGCACGCGCGCGCCGGCGTGCCGTCGTGTGGTCGAGTGCGATATGTGCCAGTATCGCACTCATCGCGGTGACGCACGCCGTGACAGGCGTCCTGCCGCTACCGCCAGAGCGCGACATCGCGTTGCTGCGATTGCAAGGCTGGGCGCGGCTAGCTGACGACGTCGCGGCGTTGCCGGAGAGGCCGAAGCTGATCGTCACCACCAATTATGGGCTCGCGTCCCATCTGCGTGTCTACGGTCGGCGCCGATTTGAGTCGGCCCAACTCAACGAGCGCGGTCGCTGGGCTTTCGAAAGCGCGCCCGAGCTGCCGCCGGGCGCGGTCGTCTACTATATCGCCGAAGCGGGTCGCGAACAGCTCGACCTCGTCCGTGCGCGGGCGACAGGCGTGCGGGAGGTGGCGCGCATCGAGCGCCGGTTCGCCGGCAAAAGGTTGCGGATCTACGTCGTTTATCGGCTCGATGCGCCGTCGGTGCCGATTTTGATGGCACCGAAATTCAGCTTGCCACTCTGATCGTCGGATCTGGCCGTAGGAGCCGATTCGTCATCAGGGACATGAAAAAGGGCAGGGACATGGTCCCCGCCCTTGCAACATCACGCGTCGACGCGCGCGCTCACTCGGCCGCTTCTTCCGTACGCCGACGACGGCGCTGTGGTGCCCCGTCGGTGCCCATCGGGGGCGTGCCGGCCAACGAGCGATCGCCCGAACCCGCCCCCTTGATCTTCGCGATATCGTCGTCGCGCTTCTGGGCGATCTTGCGCACCGCGCGCAGATGACCGCCGGTGCCGGCCGGGATGAGACGGCCGACGATGACGTTTTCCTTGAGGCCTTCGAGCGTGTCGGACTTGCCGTTGACGGCCGCTTCCGTAAGCACCCGCGTGGTTTCCTGGAACGACGCCGCCGAGATGAACGAGCGTGTCTGCAACGACGCCTTCGAGATGCCGAGCAGAACTGGTTTCCAAGTCGCCGGACGCTTGCCGGCTTTCTCGAACGCCGCGTTGATTTCCATCAGCTCGATCTTGTCGATCTGCTCGCCATGCAACAGATCGGTGTCGCCGTTGTCGTCGATCTCGACCTTCTGCAGCATCATGCGCACGATCACTTCGATGTGCTTGTCGTTGATGGTCACGCCCTGCAGACGATAAACGTCCTGGATCTCGTTGATGAGATAGTTGGCCAGTTCTTCCACGCCACGAATGGCGAGGATGTCGTGGGGGGCCGGATTGCCATCGATGATGTAATCACCCTTTTCGACGCGGTCGCCGTGCTGAACCGCGAGGCTCTTGCCGCGGGGCACGAAGAACTCGAGCACCTCGGCTTCCGGATTGTCCGGACGGATCGCGACCTTGGACTTGTTCTTGTAGTCCTTGCCAAACTCGATCGTGCCGGAAATCTCTGCAAGGATGGCGTGATCCTTGGGCTTGCGCGCCTCGAACAATTCAGCGACGCGTGGCAGACCACCGGTGATGTCGCTGGTCTTGGTCGACGACAACGGCACGCGCGCCATGACGTCGCCGGCCTTCACTTTGGCGCCAGATTCAACCGAGAGCACGGCGCCCACCGGCAGGAGGTAACGAGCATCGACGCCACGGGCGACCCGGATGGTCTTGCCGCCCTTGGTGTCCTTGATCAGTGCCGCCGGCTTGAGATCGGAACCACGCGGCGACGCGCGCCAGTCGATGATGACGCGGCTGGTGGTGCCTTTGATCTCATCGGTGACTTCCTTCATGGACAGGCCTTCGACCATGTCCTCGAAATCGACGAAGCCGTCGACTTCGGCCAGCGCCGGACGGGTGTATTGGTCCCACTCGGCGAGCTTGCTGCCGCGCTTGACCGTGTCACCCTCGTCGACATGCAGACGCGCGCCATAGACGAGCTTCTGCACCGCCAACTCCTTGCCCGACGCGTCGACCACGATGATCGCCGAGTTGCGCGCCATGACGATCAAATGGCCGGAACTGTTCTTGGCCACGTGACGGTTGCGGATCTTGATCGTGCCGTTGAAATTCGACTCGATCGCCGACGATCCGACCGACTGCGCGATGCCGCCGATGTGGAACGTGCGCATGGTCAGCTGCGTGCCGGGCTCCCCGATCGACTGGGCGGCGATGATGCCGACCGCTTCACCGATGTTGACCGGTGTTCCGCGTGCGAGATCGCGTCCATAGCACTTGGCGCACACGCCACTGACGGTCTCGCACGTGAGAACCGAACGGATGCGCACTTCCTGCAGCTGCGCGTTGTCGATGGCCTCGACGTGCTTTTCAGTGATGAGATCACCGCGCGGCAGGATCAGAACCTTGGTCGCCGTGTCGATGATATCTTCCTGGGCCGTGCGGCCGAGGATGCGCGAGCCGAGCGACACGATGATCGTGCCGGCATCGACGACCGCCTGCACGTTGATACCCGCGTCGGTACCGCAATCATCCTCGAGGATGATGGCATCCTGCGACACGTCGACGAGGCGGCGTGTCAGATACCCTGAGTTGGCGGTCTTCAACGCCGTATCGGCGAGACCTTTACGGGCACCGTG
>JANOAW010000047.1:0-1580 GCA_031411355.1 Hyphomicrobiaceae bacterium
TCTCGAGGCCGCCGCGCAGCATGATCATCTTGGCTTCCCCCCCGCCGCCCGGCTCATTGGGCGGAATGACGTAGCTGAAGCGATAGCGGCCGTAATCGCCGGTAATCGTATTGCGCCCCGGTGTCATGATCTTGGGTCCGTCGATCATCATGTGATCGGCCCCCTTGCACCAGTCGCCGTCGATGGCATCGGCGAGCGCCGGGCTCGACAGCAGACACAGTCCGGTTGCGACGAGCAACCGTGAACGGAGCAGTGTGGGCATCGGCACAGTTCCTATGGTCGCACCATGAGCGCAGGCACGACATCCGGGTTCAAATGATCGCCACAAAGTGTAGGCGCAATGCCAACGGCCTGTCACGCGGGATCATTCGACGCGCCACCAAAACGGGACATCAAGCGAAACCACGCACCCGGCCGACTGGCTCAGACGGACGTGTCCGCCGCTGGAATGGGCCACAGATCTGCCAGCTGAAACGTCACGGCCTCGAACGGCCGCGCGCGGACGTCGACGGCGTCATCGAAGGTATCGAGGTGCACCCACTGTCCGTCCCGCAGAGCCGAGACCTCGAGATAACGCTCGACGGGATGCAAATACCAGAGATGCGAAACACCGTAGGTCGCATATACGCGCCGTTTGGTGCCGCGATCGATGCCCTCGGTCGACGGCGACAGGATCTCGCACACCCAATCCGGGACGATGTCGATGTAGGCCGTATCCGGCAATTTCGGCAATCGCTCTTTGCGCCATCCGGCGAGGTCGGGTTGGACAACATGCGGCCCAAGGTGCAATTCCGGCGTGACGATGAACCACCAGCCGCCCGGGCCGCCACGCCCTTTCTGGAACGGACCGTAGAGTTCCCCGCTCAGCGAATATTGGGCACTCCCGTGCGCAGGCGCCGGGGCGGGCTGCACGTAGAGAGAGCCGTTCAGGATCTCCCCGCGCACACCCTCTGGCAAGGCGAGCAGGTCGTCGTAAGTCGCGTTACGCTTCAGGGCATGGGCCATGTCAGATGATAGCAGCCGGTGGTGGTGGGCGGCAACAACGTGGGTGCGTGCGCAACGGTCGGTATCGAGGGTATCGCGTCGACACTGTTGAGCCTGGCAGATGACCCGGTCGGTATCAGGCGAGCTCGACCGTCAGGTTCGTGGCGCATGTCGGAATTGACCCAGGCCGACACCGTGCTCACAGAACAATCGCGGCTCCCTCTCCCCGTCCTTCACGGGGAGAGAGTCGGGGTGAGGGGCGGCCGCCAGCTCGGCGGTGACGTCAATATCAGTCTCACTCCAAAGAATCGTCGTTGCGACGAAGCCGGCACGCCTCGGCGAGAGCTAGCCATCGACCTCGACGATGACCATGCAGGCTCGGCAGGCAAAATCCGCAAAATACGGGCCGACCGGATTGTCGTACGAACTTGAAGCCTTCGACCTGACGATGGCGCAATTTGGACCACAGGATACGCTCCGCTGACGGAGCGTTGCCCCGCAATGCGCGCGAGATTGAGGGTTTGATGTTGGCGAGCGTCCGCTGAGCAATCGAGCTGATCAGCGGACGATAAAGTCGCCGCGTCCGCTTTCTCTGC
>JANOAW010000048.1:0-4656 GCA_031411355.1 Hyphomicrobiaceae bacterium
CGGTATTGACGACGACGCCGGTGTCGCCATCGTGTCAGCTCGGCCGAATTCGGTCGCAGCCAATCTCGGGTTCGAACCCGGCGACATCGTGGTTCAAGTGATGCAACAGCCGGTCGAAAATGTGCAAGCGCTCGATCGGTCTCTCAAGGCACGGCAAAGACTTTGGCAAATCGCGATCAAGCGCAAGGGGCAACTGCTGCAAATACAGGTCCCCGGGTGAGCGTGTCAGCGCTCACTCGACTTCGAGAACGATCGAAAAGGCGCCGCGCATGTCGCCGAGATTGTAGCCGGTGGCTTTGTCTTCTGGATAGTTGCGCGCAATCTCAAGTTTGATGTCTTGCGACATGGCGGCCCCGTGACAGCCAAGGCAGACTTCGCCGGTCATGATCGGCTTCATGTACCGGAACAGTCGTTGACCTTCCTTGGTTGTGATCACGTCGTAAACCTCCATCGTCTTGTGATCGCCGCCCGCCGTCAGCTGCTTCAGAAACAATTCGAGATTGGCCATCTCCCACGTGTCGGGCGCATTATCGGGGTTGCGAAGCCGCAATGCCGTGCGCGCAATCTCGAGATTGTTTTGATCGCCTGCCGTGGCATTCACTTCGGGTGCAACCGACTTGCAACTGCCCACGGCGCCCTTGAGACCACCCGCTTTGATGGCCTCATTGATCTGGGCTTTCAACATTTCGGAATAGTTGCGCACGGCGTCACGCGACGCTTGCAGGCGCAGCGGCAGATCCGGCAACGCGAGGGCTTCGACGCCACCTGTCGATTGCGCTCCGGTCGACAACGTCGACACGGCCAAAACGGCGCTGGCCAGGACCAGTGCACGCGCAAGGGCCGCTCCCTGCCATTGCCGCTGAAGCGACGTCAGCATGTTTAAAGTCCCCAAGCTCCAACTACCAGCCGGAGTGCACCCCCACCCGCGAGCGGTCGTAACCGAGCGGCATGGCCGAAACAAGCTGTGACGCTGCTGGTCGCGTGATTTTTACCGGCGACCGATGCCGGCTGGTGGCCGACGGCGCCACCGCGATGCGCTATTGTGCTGCACCATTCGGAGGCTGCCATGGCGCGACGCATCATCGATATCTCGGTTCCGCTCGAGGCGGGCATCGCCTCGGACCCGCCGGGATTGGAGCCGAAAATCGCATACGAGGCACATGCGGCGAGTGCTGCGGCGGTGTGCAGCTTTTTTCCGGGCATGACGCCGGCCGATCTTCCCGACGGCGAAGGATGGGCATTCGAACGCTGCCAGATCTCGACGCACAACGGCACGCACGTCGATGCGCCTTATCACTATGCATCGACGATGGATGGCGGCCGTCGCGCCATCACCATCGACGAGTGCCCGCTGGACTGGTTCTTTCGGCCGGGCGTGAAGCTCGATTTTCGACATCTGCCGAATGGGCATGTGGTGACGCCGGCCGAGATCGAAACCGAGTTGGCGCGCATCGGACACACGTTACAACCGTTCGACATCGTCGTTGCCAACACCGCCGCCGGTGCTCGATATGGTCAGCCGGACTATGTGCCGACGGGCTGCGGGTTTGGGCGAGACGCCACGGTATACCTGACCTCGCGCGGCGTGCGGGTCGTCGGCACCGACGCCTGGTCGTGGGATGCGCCGTTCGTCCACACCGCCAAGCGGTTCGCCGAAACCAAGGATCCAACGATCATCTGGGAAGGCCACAAGTCCGGACGCGAAATCGGTTATTGCCAGATCGAAAAACTCGGCCAGCTCGACCAATTGCCGCCAAGCGGTTTTACGGTCGCATGTTTCCCCGTGAAAGTGAAAGCCGCGTCGGGCGGATGGACGCGTGCGGTTGCGATCATCGAGTAAGGCTGCCGCCTTCTCCACACGTTTACGCACGCGCGACCCACAGCCTCTCCACAGGTGGTGTAATTTGTCTCGACATCGAATTCGATTCGCGAGGCCACCGCCGTGCCGACCGACAAAGCTATCGACGCCCTGTGCAAGGATGCAGAACGAGCCGCGCGGCTGGCCAGCTACCTCCTGGCCCTTGCCGACGCCGAGTGGAGCGAATGGGAACTGACGTATCTCACCGGCATCATCGAGCGCACATCGGCGTTGCCACTGAGCTACCGGCAGGGCGAAAAGCTGCTCAAACTGGAAAATCGCACGACGTGGCTGACCAAGGTCGGGGGACTGTCCGTCGCATCGCTCGTGCGGGACTGCTGGCTGCTGCGTTACGGTCTCGATGCGGACGATGAAATCTGGGTCGACGGCCTCTATCGAGCGCGGACGTCGGCGCTGCGGCGGGGCGGTGTGAGACGGCTCCTCGCGTTGCTGCGACAGGTGGATGCGGATTTACTTGATGGTTATGTCGCGCTCGACGGCGCTGTCGCCGCATAACTGACAACGACCAAACTGGCCGATTGCAATTTGCTGGCGAGACTTGCAGATCGCGGATAGCTGTTCGTATCTGCATCGGAGATGGTCATGTTCAACCTGACGCGACGTGCGCTCGGCCTCGGCGGCGCGGCCCTGCTTGCGACGCCGGCATGCGCCCAGCGCCTGTCCGAACGCCCACTCACCATCATCGTGCCGTTCTCGGCTGGAAGCGGACCTGACCTGCTCGCGCGCCTCGCTGGCGAGGAATTGCGTGTGCGTTGGGGCCAGACCGTGGTGGTCGACAACCGGGCCGGCGCCAGTGGGAACATCGGCGCAGGTCTCGCAAGCCGAGCCGCACCCGACGGTCACACGCTGCTGCTCTACGTCAACACGGTTCTTCTCAACGCCGCGATGTCGAAGAAACTGCCGTTCGATCCGATCAAGGATTTCGTTCCCATCATCGAAATCGCGCGCGGGTCGCTGGCGCTCGCCGTGCACAAGTCAGTTCCCGTCGCCGACGCCAAAGCGCTGGTCGCGATGGCCGCAGCGAAACCGGACGAGATGACATACGCCTCTCCCGGCCGCGCAACGCCGCATCACTTGGCGATGGAGCTATTCAAGCTGCGCACGGGCACGAAGTTACGCCACATCCCATTCACAGGCACGGCGGGTGCCGTTACGGCGGTGGTCGGCGGGCACGTGCAAGCCATGTTCATTCCGATCCACATCGGCCTCACGCACGCGCAGGAGGGCAGCATCAAGATCCTGGGCGTCGGCAGCAAAGCGCGCAGCCCGCAAGCCCCCGACGTGCCGACGTTGGCTGAGCAAGGTATCGCCGATACGGATGTCGATCTCTGGTACGGTTTGAGTGCGCCTGCCGGAACGCCGGCCGACATCGTCAGCCGATTTAACACGGTCCTGAACGACGCACTCGGCGATCCGAAAGTGCGTGACATTCTCGACAAGCAGGGTTTGTCGGCCGTCGGCGGCACGACCCAAGCATTCGCCGACCAGATTGCGAAAGATTTGCCGCGCTGGCGCGATGTCGTCCAGAGTGCTGGCCTCGGCACGGACGACTGATACACGATGAGCATCGAACCCTACGACGTCGTTATCGCCGGAGGCGGCCCGGTTGGGCTTGCGACGGCGATCGCGCTCGGTCAACGCGGCATCCGCTGCCTGGTGATCGAGCGCCACGAGCAGCCGTCACCCATTCCGCGCGGCCAGAACTTGACGCAACGTACGCTCGAACATTTTCACTTCTGGGGCATCGAAAAGGAGTTGCGCGCAGCTCGAACCATTCCGCCCGAATACGGCATGGGTGGATTGACTGCCTACAAGACGCTGCTCGGACCTCATCACTACGACTGGATGCGCCGCGAACTGGTGCGGCCCTATTATTACACCGACAACGAACGGCTGCCACAGTATGCGACGGAATCCGTGCTGCGGCGGCGCGTGAGCGCGTTGGCATGTGTCGAGACGTGGTTCGGCTGGAGCGTCGACGACCTCGACCAGGACGCGACCGGTGTCACGCTCACCGTGAGGTCGCGATCGGACGGCGAAACGCGGCGCG
Source organism: Hyphomicrobiaceae bacterium (assembly GCA_031411355.1). GTDB lineage: Bacteria > Pseudomonadota > Alphaproteobacteria > Rhizobiales > Hyphomicrobiaceae > JABFRJ01. Next base: position 3,930 of record JANOAW010000048.1, read on the forward strand.
TGCGCGGCGCCTATGCGGTCGGCTGCGACGGCAGTCGCTCACTGGTGCGCGAGCGGTCTGGCATCACGTCGACGCTGCGCGACCACGACCGTGTCATGGTGCTGTTGGTTTTCCGCTCGCCCGAGCTGCACGCATCACTGGCGCGCTATCCCGGTAAATCATTCTTCTGCGTGCTCGACCCCGTCCACAACGGATACTGGAAATTTCTCGGTCGCGTCGACCTTGGATCGACGTTCTTCTTCCATGCGCCCGTCGCGCCCGGATCGACACGCGAAAGCCTCGATTGCCGCGGCCTGATCGAGGGCGCCGTCGGTTCACCTTGCGACGTCGAGATCGAACACTTCGGGCTCTGGGATCTGCGCGTCGCGATCGCCGACGGCTATCGGACGGGACGTGTGTTCGTTGCCGGCGATGCCGCGCACAGCCATCCCCCGTATGGAGGGTATGGAATCAACACGGGTTTTGAAGATGCCGTCAATCTGGCGTGGAAACTGGATGCGAGCTTGAAAGGCTGGGCCGGACCCGACCTGCTCGATAGCTACGATCTCGAGCGGCGCCCCGTGTTTGCCTCAACCTCCGAAGACTTCATCGAGAAAAGCATCGACGTCGACCGCAGGTTTCTCGCCGAATACGCCCCCGAGCGCGATCTTGAAGCTTTCGAAGCCGCCTGGGCCGAGCGTGCGGCCGGTGCGACCGGCGAGGTGCACGCCTTCGAGCCGCACTACGA
>JANOAW010000049.1:0-1640 GCA_031411355.1 Hyphomicrobiaceae bacterium
ATCGCCCAGGCCGGGCTGAACAGGTGATCGAGAGCGGCAATGCCATCGACCTCAACCTTCTGCGCCAACTGCCGGTCTATTTCGTCTATCTCACCGCCTGGGCCGAACCCTCCGACGGCCGCATCGTCTTTCGTCCGGACATCTATAACCGCGACGGCATCAATGACTCATCAGGCGGCCGAGACGACGCCGAAGGCCCAGCGCCATCACAGGCCTTGGCGCCATAGCGCTCACATACGTTTGCATCGCCGCGATTTTTGGGCCGTCTGAAGCGACGCTGGGACAGGCAATTGCCTATTCGCGCGCCAAACGGTGAATTGACACACCGCTCATCGAGGACATACTGAAAGTGTTATCGTGCGAATCTTGCTCGATTTGTAAGCCGTGTGAACGGATACCGCACGATCGAGTGTGGTAAGGACAGGGCCCCCGGGTGAGCGTTGTTTTTGTGACCGCGTGTTCCGGACACGTGCCGACTTCATCGCGTCCAGAATTTTGCGTTTAATCTGTGAGCGCAGGCGTAGGCGGACATTTGATTGACGACAGTGTTGAACATCGGGTGTCGATTAGCCGTTTGAAGCGTTTGCTTCGACGGTGAAACAGCATACGGTTCTGGATACGCGCGCTCTGCGCGTCTGTTCGAGCCGTCTCCGAGCAGCCATGGTCGAGCCACATGGATTTACACGATCTTATCGCCCCTGATGCCGTCATGCCTGCCCTTCTCGTCGATGACAAGAAGTCGGCGCTGCAGGCCATGGCGGACACGGCTGGTCGCATCACGCGTCTGAAGTCACGCGATGTCTACGCCGCATTGCTGCAACGCGAGCGCCTGGGATCGACCGGCATCGGCCGCGGCATCGCGATCCCGCACGGACGTATGCTCGACATCGAGCGTATGACGTGCGTGTTCGCGCGCCTCGAGAAGCCGGTCGGCTTTGACAGCGTCGACGGTGAACCGGTTGATCTCGTCTTTTTGCTGCTCGCGCCAGAAAACGCCGGCGCCGATCATCTCAAGGCGCTGGCCCGCATCGCCCGCCTGATGCGCGAGCCGAAAGCCGCCGAAAAGCTGCGCGCATCCCGCGATCGCGCAGCGCTGTATGCAATCCTCACGCAACCGTCCCTGGCCGATCTTCCGAAAGCTGGATGATCAACCCGCCTTTGTGCTTCCGCAAGATGCTCGCGTATCAGACCGACAGTCGCTCGAGGTGATCGCCTGATGGCATCCGCGCATCCGGGTCGCCCGGCCGGGGTGGCTTTCCCAGACCAGGTTTCCCAGCCGCTTGCTCAGCCCTTCAACACCTTGGCCAGTGTGGTGCCGAGGCTCGCCGGGCTGTCCGCAATGGCGATGCCAGCCGAGCGCATGGCTTCGAATTTGTCTTCAGCTTTACCTTTTCCGCCCGAGATAATGGCGCCGGCGTGGCCCATGCGACGACCTGGAGGGGCTGCGGCACCGGCGATGAAACCGGCCATCGGTTTCGAGCGGCCGCGAGCCTTCTCCCGCTTGATGAATTCGGCCGCATCCTCTTCGGCCGAGCCGCCGATTTCGCCGATCATGATGATCGAATGCGTATCCGGGTCAGCCAGGAACATTTCTAAGACATCGATGAATTCGGTGCCCTTGATGGGGTCGCCGCCAATGC
>JANOAW010000050.1:0-1566 GCA_031411355.1 Hyphomicrobiaceae bacterium
CATTCGGTGGTGCGGCTTGCTGCGCGATAGCGCCGAACGGAGCAAGTGTACCAAGTACGGCGACGGCGACGGTGCGGAGTGCGGAACGGCGCTGCATGATGTTTTCCCCGACGAGTTCACGTCCAAACGGGCCACGTTTGAACTGGCCCGCGTCATATTTGCAGAACGACGCTACCACGCCACCGTCGCGCGTCCAGGCGGCTTCAAGGCCCGATCACCCGTCGCCCAATAATTGCCGATTGGCGCGCGAGATCAGCGGCCTCGTCGACATCGGACAACACCGCGACATGCCCAACACGCAGGTTCAACAGCTGCTTGCGCACATCCGCCAGCGTCTCCGCGTGTGACCAACGCACGCTGCGGAAGGGGTTTGGAATGCGGGGGAACCTTTTGAAGCCCACCAGCCAAAAACCACCGTCGTCGGCTGGGCCGAATACGGCGTCGTTTGACCCAAGCTTGCGAAAGGCGGCGGCGATATGCGCCGCTCGAACGCCTGGAATATCCGTCCCGATAATCAACACTGGGCCCGGTTTGCCGACATCCATGATGCGCTGCATGCGTGCGCCGAGATCACCGCGGCCTTGCGACATTCGTCCAAAACTGGATGGAAAACTACGTGTCTGCAGTCCGGCATCCGGGGCGATCGCGAGAACGACTTCGAAGCGCGGATCACGCCCGAGGCGCCCAAGAACAGCCGCCGCCGTCGCGCGATAAAAGCGCGTCGCTTGACCTGCACCGATCTGCCGGCCGAGCCGTGTTTTGACGAGGCCCATCACTGGAGCCTTGGCCATCACCACGACGCGTCGACGCAAAACCGCCGCGCGTTTGGCGCGCGGCGGTGACGTTGTTCTCGTTTGACGTGGCCGAGTCATCAGACGCGGACAGGTACCAGAGCATAGCCCGCACCGTCTTTCTTGATCGTGCCGGCGCCGGGCATACCCCAGTGATAGCCGGTAACGACCATGCGATCTTTGATGGCACGGTCGAACATCTTCTTGCGGCTGGCTTCCGCCGTCGCGCCGTCCATATCGAAGGCAACGTGCCAACCAGGGTTGGCCAGATTGACCGCCGAGACGTTGGTGATGTCGCCACCGACCAACATCGAACTGCGACCCGACGACACGACGTAGCTCGTGTGGCCCGGCGTATGGCCGGGAGTTGCCACGGCGCGCACGCCTGGGATTACCTCATCGTTGTCCTTGATCTGACGCACGTTTTTCCACTTGCCGAGTGTTGCCTGGACGCGGTCGCTGAGCGCTTTGTTGGTCACGCCGCCCTTTGTCGAGTCGTTCCAGAACGCGAGTTCCGTTGATGGCACGACGATTTCTGTATCCCCGAAGATGCGACTGTTGGTCGTTTGCGAGATCATGCCTGAGATATGGTCACCGTGGAAATGGGTGACGAAAATGCCAGAGATTTTTGACGGGTCGATGCCGGCACGGTACATGTTGCGTGCCATCATCAGTCCGGCCGTCGGTGCAAGCTGACCACCCGTCGAACTGTCGAACAAGTAGGTCTTACCCTTGCTGCGAATGGCAGTAACCGTGAATGGCACGGTGATCATCG
>JANOAW010000051.1:0-4293 GCA_031411355.1 Hyphomicrobiaceae bacterium
GATGTCGACTTTGCGGTCCTTGGTGTCGGCTTGGCCTTTTTCGTCGAACGCCATGACCACCACGGCTGCCCCATAGCGCAGGCATTTGCGCGCCTGCTCGAGGAATTGAGCTTCGCCCTCCTTCATGCTGATCGAGTTGACGATGGATTTGCCCTGGACGCATTTGAGGCCAGCTTCGATGACGCTCCATTTCGAGCTGTCGATCATCAGCGGTACGCGCGAAATGTCCGGCTCGGATGCGATGAGCGACAAAAACGTCACCATGGCTCGCTCGCTGTCGAGCAAGCCTTCATCCATGTTGACGTCGATGATCTGTGCGCCGCTTTCGACCTGTTGACGCGCAACCGTCAGTGCCGACGTATAGTCGCCCTGCTCGATCAATTTGCGGAACTTGGCCGAACCGGTGACGTTGGTACGTTCACCGACGTTGATGAAGGCTGATCCGGAGGTTTGCGTCGGCGTCTCGGTTGTCATCTGGTATCTCAATTTTGAACTGGGCGGGACTAGCCGCCACTAGCGAAACCAATCTGGCGAGGGTTTCGATCCGAACTGCGCACATGCGATCGTCACGCTACTTCAGTGCTTGAATATCGATGCGATGCAGCCGCATTTTTCGAACTTCCGCGATCACTTCGAAATCGTTGTCGTTGTGGATCAATGGCACACGCTGTTCGATGGCAAGTTGCGCGATGCAACAGTCGTGGATACTGCGCACCGTCAAACCCCGCCGTTTCAAATCGAAAAACAGTCGAGCCGCATCCGACCAGCTTTGTTGTGACATCTCGAGGTAATCCTGCACGTCTAGAAAATCGTTCAAAGTCTCCCATTGCGTCTCTGACTTGCAGCTCTGCAAAAGTTCCAGCTGTGTGAACCTCGACAGGCTGAAACCTCGACCGCGAAGAAACCGCCGAAGCCGATCTCGCCGTGAACCGGATTTATCCCGAAAAACCGGGACCAGGATTGACGTATCAATCAGCATCGTACCGCGTCCTGCGCGCCTTCTTGTGATCGAACTCAGAATCGATATCGATGTGCCCGACCAGATCGAGCAGGTCTTTCTTGGTTCGCGTCTTTATTAAAGCGCGAAGTGCCATATCGACGACTTCGCGCTTGGTCTTGGCGCCCGAAACTTTCATTGCCTCGTCCACCAGGGCGTCATCGAGGTCGATGTTCGTCCGCATGCCTACCTCTTTGTGTATATCCATACACATTGTACACATCGCTGCGTCGAAAATCAACCCGCCACAAAAGCCTCGAGCCCGCTCAACCGCATCTTCGGCGCGATCTGCGGACGTTTGCGGGGCGCATGTTTCTCAACATGGGCGCGCACATGCGCAATGTGCTCGGGCGTCGAGCCGCAACAGCCGCCGACCATATTGACCAGGCCGTCGGCCGCCCACGGCTCGATCTGGCAGGCCATTTCATGTGGCGTCTCGTCGTATTCGCCCATGGCGTTGGGTAATCCGGCGTTCGGATAGGCCGAGACATAGACGTCGGCGATGCGGGCGAGATCAGCCACGTAGGGGCGCATGGGTTCGGCGCCGAGCGCGCAGTTGAGGCCGATGGAAAACGGCTTCAGATGGCGCATCGAATACCAGAATGCCTCGGTTGTCTGGCCCGATAGCGTACGGCCCGAACGGTCTGTGATCGTGCCAGAAATCATCAGCGGCAATGTCACGCCCGTCTCATCATAGGCGTCGAGAACGGCCATGCCGGCAGCTTTGGCGTTGAGTGTATCAAAAATGGTTTCGATCAACAGAATGTCCGCGCCGCCCTCGATCAGTGCTTTAGCTTGCTCGATATAGGCGCCGTGCAATTCGTCGAACGAGGTGTTGCGAAATTCGGGTCGATTGACGTCGGGCGAGATGGACGCGGTGCGATTGGTCGGGCCGATGGCGCCGACAACCCAGCGCATCTTGCCGTCCCTTGTTTCGGCTGCATCGACCGCCGTGCGGGTCAATTTCGCGGCCTCGACATTCATTTCATACGCGAGACTTTCCATGCCGTAGTCGGCCATGGATATGACTTGCGCGTTGAACGTATTGGTCGAAATCAAATCGGCGCCGGCTGCGATATACGCCGCGTGAATGTCACGAATGATGTCCGGCTGGGAGAGCACCAGCAAATCGTTGTTGCCCTTGACGTCGCGGTTCCAGGACTTGAAACGCTCACCGCGATAGGCTGCTTCGTCCAACTTGTGCTGTTGGATCATGGTGCCCATGGCGCCGTCGATGATCAGAATGCGCGCCTCGGCGGCCTGATGCAACGCGTCGATCCGTTTGCGTCGGTTCATGTCTCAAACTCGCTTTTGATGCGTCTGATTGATGTGCCCGACCGATGTGCCTGTGCTGGTCAGCACAGCAGGAGGCTCAGGCAGCAGGCAGTGTTGTTTGGCGACCCCCCGCCAACCGGAGACTTGCCGTGAAAACCTTCGCTCGTTCCGTCGTCGTCGTTCTCGCTCTCGCCAGCGTATCGTCATCAGCTTTCGCCAATGGTTACGGCGACAGCGGATATTCCTGTAAACGCTATTGCGCGTCGTGGGGCTGGTGCGGCTGGGGCACCAACAAACACAAGTGCTGCAAGGCCTGGTCGTGCTGATGACGGCGCATTCAACTGGCCTTTTTCACTAAATCGGCTTTCACCGCATCGGCTGGGGGCTTCGCCCGCAGACCGAGCAAGTGGCAGGCAGCGAACACCAGGTCCGCACGGTTGAGCGTGTAGAAATGAAACTGGCGGATGCCTTCGTCGACCAGATCCGCGCACTGTTCGGCGGCAACAGCAGCTGCCACCAGGTGCGACGTCTTCTCGTCGGCGTCCAGCCCTTCGAACTTACGTGCCAGCCATGGGGGCACGCTCGCGCCCGTGCGCTTGGCGAAGCCGGACACTTGCTTGAAGTTGTGGATCGGGACGATGCCAGGCAGGATCGGGCACCAAATGCCGGCGGTCCGGCACCGTTCGACGAAGCGCAAGTAGTGTGCGTTGTCGAAGAAAAACTGGGTGATGATGCGGGTCGCGCCGGCATCGACTTTGCGTTTGAGGTGATCGATGTCGCTCTGCAGGGAGGCGCTTTCCGGGTGCATTTCGGGATAGCCGCCGACCGAGATGTCGAAACCGCCGATCCCGGCAATGCCGGCGACGAGATCAGCCGCCTGGGCATATCCGCCAGCGTGCGGTTCGTAACGCGATCCGACGCCGCCGATAGGATCGCCGCGCAAGGCCACAATGTGGCGAATGCCGGCAGCTTTATAATCCTGCACGACCGCATCGACTTCGGCCCGGGTGGCGCCCACGCAGGTGAGGTGCGCGGCGGGCGCGAGCGTCGTTTCGCCGACGATCCTCGCGACCGTGGTGTGTGTGCGCTCGCGTGTCGAACCGCCGGCGCCGTAGGTCACGGACACGAAGCTCGGACCGAGCGGCTCCAGGCGGCGGATGGCGCTCCAAAGCGCCTGCTCCATCGCGTCCGATTTGGGCGGAAAAAATTCGAACGAAGCTTGAATCTCGCCCGAGCCGAGCAACCGGCTTTTCCTTGCGACGGCCTGAGTCATGATACGCGCTCCAAGGGGCGAGAGGTCGAACCGGCGACCGGCGGCGGCGTCATAGGTGCCGTCGCAAGCCAGAGGGATACAGTCAGTTTTTCGCGTCGTTCGGCGGCCTTCGGTTTCAGGTGGCGAGCCGTGACGTCGGTGCAGCCGGCATCGGCGAACCATTGGCGCATCTGATCGTCGGCGAAACCCAGTCGCTCGTGAGCATAGGCCTCGCGCACGTATTCAAAAGAATGGGGCGCGAAATCGACAACCAGGAGCGAACCTCCAGGCGCCAGAACGCGCATCGCTTCCTGCCAGGCGCGGTGTGGATCGACGAGAAAATGCAGGATCTGGTGCATGACCACGATGCCGGCGGAGCCGGTCGGCAACGGCACGTCGAAGATGTCGCCCTGGCGCACCTGCGCCTTGGCGATGCCGGCGCGATCGAGTTTCGAGCGGGCATACGACAGCATGGCGGGACTGAGGTCGAAGCCGATGCAACGCTCGCAGGCATCCGCCAGCAATTCCAAGATGCGCCCAGTTCCTGTGCCAAGATCGACCAACAGCTCGGCGCGACGACGGCCGATCGCGGCGACGATTGCCGCTTCGACATCGGCTTCGTCGACATACAGTGAGCGGATTTTATCCCATTCGCTGGCGTGACGAGCGAAATACATCTGCGCCGCAGCCTCCCGGTCGCGCTTCACCGCATCAAGCCGAAGTCGATCACGCGCCAGACCCGCATCAGCCGGATCGAGGCAACTCAACA
>JANOAW010000052.1:0-1638 GCA_031411355.1 Hyphomicrobiaceae bacterium
CAGCGCGCAGCAGTCGGACGGCATCAGTCAGATCACGACGGCTGTCGCCGAGATCAACACCGTGACCCAGTCGGTCGCGGCGAATGCAGAAGAGTCGGCGAGTGCGGCGGAAGAACTCGCGAGTCAGACGGTGATGATGCAGAGTCTCGTCCAGGCGTTCCAACTGGCGTCGCACTCACGTCCTGCGCATCGGTCAATTGCCACTTCGGCCTCGGCGCAGCGGGGGCGCGGCTCAATGGCACGTGGGTCGTCGCGTGCTGCAGCACAATCAATGAATGAGAATTCAGACGAGGACCTGCTTTCGGTCTTCTAAGTGGAGAATGAGCCTGCCGACCGGATTTGTACGCTTTGAGAGATGAAGGGGACACCTGTCCCTCAGCTGTTCACTCTCGGAGGACTGATGTTTCGAATCCGGTTCGGCGCGCCACTGCTGGTGGCCGCGCTTGCGGTGACACCAGCGGTGGTAAGCGCACAAACGTTTGGTGGGTATCTGATGTCGTTGAGCAACAACTTTGCGTGCATCGATGACGCGAATAATTGTCAGGTGCAGGGCACCAATCAGGTAGCAATTTCGAACTCCGGCAGGTTGGAGTTGGTGAACGGGCAGTATGCGACGACCGGGACGGCATTCACGACGCTTACACAGAACATCACTGCGTCGACGGTCTGGAATTCGAGTTTCAATTTCGGGCTGGTGTATGCCGGCTTTGATCCGCAGGCGGACGGTTTTGCTTTCGTGATGCAGAGTGTCGGTCCTCTGGCGACCGGCGGCGGCGGTGGTGGCATCGGGTTTGACGGCATGTCGAACAGCGCCGGCGTCGGATTCCGCAGCTGGGATAACAACGACGTGTTTACCGTCGCGAATGGTGTCTTTCCGGCTCAGCATGGCGATTCGCATGCCGATTGGGGCGCGTCCCGCCTGGTGACGGGGACGGTGAACCTCGCCTACAACGGTCTCGGGTTGCTCGACATCACGCTCACGTCGAACCTTGGCGATGCGTACCACGCGGTGAAAACGTTCGACATGAGTGGCCTGACACCGGGAAGCGTGCACGTTGGCTTCACGGCCGGTACCGGCTTGAGCACTCAGTACGCCTACATCGAAAACTGGCAGCTGACGACGAGTACGGCGGTTCCCGAGCCGTCGACAGTGGTGCTCATGACAGTCGGCATGCTCGCGATCGGTGGTCTCGCGGCGCGCCGCAAGAAAATGCAATCGTAGTTCTCCGCGTCTCCGCTCCCTCCGCGCGAGATGCAGTTGCAGTTGCAGTAGCTGTTGCGATGCGTCCAGCGCGCGTTTGACGGGGATCCGAAAGGGTCCCCGTTTTCGTTGGACACAGCTCGCGCGGAGAACGCGGAGGGAGCGGAGGCGCGGAGAAATACTTGACGAGCTGTTGGGGTTACGGCGCAGGGGCCGCAGGTGCGACGATTGAGGAGTCAATTCCTTGATTCGTCGTGAACCACGGACTCCGCGCGAGGCACCACCGCATGCGTCGTACTTCTGAATCGCTTTTGTTCCTGAGTCTCGTCGGCGCCTCGTTGACAATCAACGCGCCGTCATTGATGGCGCAGCCAGGAATTGCGTCGATAGCCGTAAGCGGATTGAAGGGACGATTTTGCGCGCCGCCGCGGAATGCG
>JANOAW010000053.1:0-6896 GCA_031411355.1 Hyphomicrobiaceae bacterium
AACCAGATGGTGTTCCTGCGTTGCGCTTCCGATCACCACGCCATCGCGTTCAACCGCTCGCTCTATCCGAGCGTCAACCACGTGGCCTTCGAAATGCCCTCGATCGACAGTTTCATGCGTGGCATCGGGCGCATGCGCGTCAAGGGACAGGCCTGTGCCTGGGGCCCCGGGCGACATGGCCCCGGCAACAATCCGTTCGCCTATTTTGTGTCGCCGTCGGGCTTCGTCATCGAGTTCACGTCGGAAGTGCAGCAGATCGACGAGGCCACGCACGAGGCCAAGGTGTGGCCGCGGGACGTACCCGAGGCGATGGATCAGTGGATGACGGCGGGGCCGCCGACACCGGCTATGCGCACGGTCATGCAGGGGCGGCCTGATCCTGGGTTTCCCGTCTGATGACTGCGGGTTCAAAAGGTCTACCCATGCAATTGGGCTTTCAAGACACTTCAGCCGTCGTCACCGGCGGCACGTCCGGCATCGGGCTCGAGACGGCGCGCCTGCTGCTCGCTGAGGGCGCGCGCGTCGCCATCTGCGGACGCGATGCAGGGCGGCTCGATGCGGCCGTATCGGCGCTGGGCGCATCGTCATCGCTGCTCGGCGTCATCTGCGACGTGCGTGACAAAGTCTCGATCGGAGCTTTCGCGGCCAAGGTCGCCAGCTGGTCAGGCGGGCGGCTCGATCTGCTGGTCAACAATGCCGGGCAGGGACGTGTGTCGACGTTCGCCGAGACGACCGACGAGGCGTGGCGCGATGAACTCGACTTGAAGTTCTTTTCACAGATCAATCCGATCCGCGCCTTCAAACCGCTGCTCGACAAGAGCCCGCATGCAGCCATCGTGATCGTCAACTCGCTGCTGTCGGTGCAACCCGAGCCGCACATGGTCGCGACGTCGGCCGCGCGCGCGGGCATACAGAATCTGGCGAAATCGCTCGCGACGGAGTTTGCCCCGCGCATTCGTGTCAACTCGATATTGCTCGGCCTCGTCGACAGCGGTCAGTGGCAAAGACGCTACGACGCGCGCGGCGACACGACGCAAACGCGCGACGCCTGGTACGCCGATCTTGCCGCGAAAAAAGGCATTCCCTTGGGCCGCCTCGGCGAGCCCGCGGAAGCTGCGCAGGCGATCGTCTTTCTCGGCTCCAGGGCCGCGAGCTACATCACCGGCGCGAGCCTCGACGTTTCCGGCGGCGTGTCGCGCCATATCTGAAAGTTGCCAATGATCCGCGCGCAAATATCCGTCGCCGACCTGATCGCCGCCGGCCTCGCCAGCATGGGCGTGAAGGTCGTGTTCGGCGTCATATCCATTCACAACATGCCGATCCTCGATGCCATCGCGCGGCAGGGGAAAATTCGTTTCGTGTCGGCACGTGGTGAAGCGGGGGCGTTCAACATGGCGGACGCGTACGCCCGCGTGACGCGTTTGCTCGGTGTCGTCATCACCAGCACGGGAACGGCTGCCGGCAACGCGGCGGGTGCCAGTGTCGAAGCCCTGTCAGCGTGTTCGCCGATCTTGCACATCACATCCACCATCGACCGCAAATTCGCCGATCGCGATCGCGCCGCCATCCATGACGTGCCGCGCCAGCCGGATATGCTGAAAGCGATTTCCAAGGCCTATTTCCGCATCTGGGACGGTGCCAGCGCCGTCGGCACGCTGAAAGCCGCCATCCGCACCGCCATGAGTGCGCCCGCGGGGCCGGTCGCGTTGGAAATTCCGGTCGATGCGCAGCGCGACCTGTGTACGCCCATGATGTCGTTTGTGCCGCCGAGCATTGCCAAGGTGATGCCGACGCCGCGACACCTGGAGATGATGGCGGACCTGCTGGCAAAGTCGACGCGCCCGATGCTGTGGCTTGGTGGCGGCGCGCGCAGTGCGGGTGCGGCCGCACAGGCGTTGGCTGCCCGCGGTGTCGGTATCGTGACGACGACCAACGGCCGTGCCGTCGTGCCTGAGAGTTTCGGTGGCACGCTGGCTGCGTTCAACATGACCCCCGAGGCAGCCGGCATCTACGCATCGTCGGATTTCATGCTGGTGGTCGGCTCGCGTCTGCGCGGCAATGAAACGCGCAACAACGATATGAAGCTGCCGAGCCCGTTGTTCCAAGTGGACGCCGACGCGTCGCAGTCGTGCCGTAACTATCCCGTCGACTTCTTTGTCCACGGGGACGCGCAATTGGTGCTCGACGGCATCGTCGCGCATCTGCCGAAAGATTGGCGCGCCGATCCGCAACTGCAGTACGACATCGCCATCGCGCGCGCCAAGAGTGAGGGTGCGCTGCGTCAGACACTTGGGCCATATCAAGTGATCGCCGAGACACTTCTGCAAATCGTCCCCGGCGGGCGGCATCCGTGGGTGCGTGATGTCACCATTGCCAACAGCACCTTCGGCAATCGCTATGTGCACATCGCCGCGCCGCATCTCGGCGTGCACGCGCTCGGTGGCGGCATCGGCCAGGGTATTCCGATGGCGATCGGCGCGGCGCTGGCGGGAGAGCCCGCTAAAACGATCTGCCTCGTCGGTGACGGCGGCTCGATGTTGTCGCTCGGCGAATTGATCACGGCCGTCGACGAGCGGGCGCCCATCGTGTTCGTGCTGATGAACGATCAGGCTTACGGTGTCATTCAGAACATTCAGGATGCGCAGTACGGCGCGCGTCGGCACTATTCAAAGCCCAAGGGGCCGGATTTCAAGGCGTTTGCGGCTTCCATCGATCTGCCGCACATGTCCGTTTCGCGCGTCGAGGATTTCTCAGCGGCGCTCGAACGCGCCATCGATAGGGCGGGTCCCATCCTGCTCGAAGTCGACATGTGCGCCATCGGCCCGTTCGCGCAGGCCTTCGGCGGACCGCCAGCCGGGGCAGCGGGAGGCATGAAGTGACCCTCACCACCCTCGGCATCATTGGCATGGGCGCGATCGGGCGCGCGCTGGCGGCAACACTGGCACGCGAGATGTCGGTGCCGCTGAGCCGTGTCGTCGTTCTATCGCGGCCGACCGGCGTCGCGGCGGCGATCGCAGATCTGCGCGCAGCGGGGCCACGGCTCGCCGGTCGCACGGATGTCGTCACCAATATCGGCGCCCTGTTGGCTGCGCGGCCGGAGCTGGTGGTCGAATGCGCGGGGCACGGTGCGCTGGTCGCATTCGGCGAGCACATCCTTGCCGCCGGTACGGAATTGCTCGTCGTCTCGACCGGCGCGTTGGTCGACGATGTCTTGCGCGAACGGTTGGTCGCGGCGGCGCGGGCGAGCGGCGTACGGCTGCGGCTGTCGACCGGCGCCATCGGTGGGGTCGACATCATCGCAGCGGCTCAGCTGTCGGGCATCGCATCGCTGACCTACACGTCGAGAAAGCCGCCGGCTGCGTGGGCGGGATCGATCGCGGACGGCACGATCGATCTCGCGGCGATCACATCCGCCACCACGTTCTACGAGGGCAGCGCGCGCGAGGCGGCGCGGGACTATCCGAAGAATGCCAACGTCGCGGCCACGCTCGCCTTCGCCGGTCCCGGCCTCGATGCGACGCGCGTGACGTTGATCGCCGATCCGGCATCGCCGGGCAACGTGCACGAGTTCAGGCTCCGCTCGGCGGCGGCAGACGTCGACATGCGCATCGTCGGCCGTCCGTCGCCGGATAATCCAAAAACGTCGGCTGCGACGGCTTTGGCTGTGGCGCGCGATGTTCTGCAGCGTGTTTCGCCGTTGTCGATCGGTTGAGGCACCCATGACGGACATCGCATTGCCCGACGGGCAGCTCTACATCGCCGGCGAGTGGGTGACAGGCCGCGGCGCCGAGATCACGTCTGTGTTTCCAGCCGACGGGCGGATCAACCGCGTCCTCGCTGGCGCCTCGCTCGCGGATCTCGACTGCGCCATCGATGCGGCCGTCGCGGCACAGCGCGCGCCCGCGTGGCGGAATTTAAAAGCGCATGAGCGTGCGACGTATCTGCACAAGATTTCCGACGGCATTGCTAAAAACGTTGAACGCATCGCACAGATCCAGACGCGCGACACGGGCAAAACCCTTGCCGAGACACGGGCGTTGGCTCAGAGCGCGGCCGGTACCTTCCGGTATGTCGCCGCAGTTTTAGAGACGCTGGACGAGACACTGACACCGCCGCGCGGCGACTATCTGACCATGTCCGTGCACGAGCCGATCGGCGTCGTGGCGGCGATCACGCCGTGGAATTCACCGATCGCGAGCGATGCGCAGAAAATCGCGCCGGCATTGGCGGCTGGCAATGCGGTGATCCTGAAGCCCGCCTCGTGGAGCCCGCTGGTCAGCCTCGAACTCGCGCGCATCATCGAGGACAGCGGCCTGCCGAAGGGCCTGTTCTCGGTCGTACCCGGCGCCGGCGCGCTGATCGGCGATGGCCTCGCCACGCATCCGGCTGTCGGCAAGGTCGCTTTCACCGGCGGCACCGAGGTCGGTCGCGGGTTGGCGCTGAAGGCCGCGCAGAAATTGATGCCTGTGTCGCTCGAACTGGGCGGCAAATCGCCGACCATCGTGTTTTCAGATTGCGATGAAGATCAGGCCATCGCAGGCGTGTTGTTCGGCATCTTCTCGTCATCGGGCCAATCGTGCATCGCGGGGTCGCGACTGTTCGTCGAGCGGGCGATGTTCGAGCGTTTCGTTGCGCGGCTCGTCGAGGCGACGCGCGCGCTGGTGGTCGGCCACCCCCACGATGCCGCGACACAGGTGGCACCTCTGATCCGCGACCCGCATCGCGACGCGGTTGAGCGGCATGTTGCGCTGGCGCGTGCCGACGGCGGCGAGGTTTTGTGCGGAGGTATGCGCCCGACCGGAAACGGCCGTGAGCAAGGGTTTTATTATCAGCCGACCATTGTCGCGGGCCTGAGCAACACCTCGCGCCTGTGTCGCGAGGAAGTCTTCGGTCCGGTCCTGGCGGTGTTGCCGTTCGAGGGCGAGGACGATCTCATCGCACAGGCGAACGCATCCGCTTATGGCCTTGCGTCCGGCATCTGGACGCGCGACTTCGCCAAGGCTTGGCGTATCGGACGTGCTCTCGACACCGGAACGGTCTGGGTCAACACCTACAAACAGTTCTCGATCGCAACGCCCTTCGGTGGGGCCAAGGATAGTGGTCTGGGCCGCGAGAAGGGTCGCGAGGGTATCCGGCAGTATCAGCAGCAGAAGTCTTTCTACATCGACGTTTCCGGCAAACCGCATCCTTGGGCCCGAATCGGGGGCAGTCGATGAAAAACGCTGAATTGCGCGCCTATCTGGCCCGCACCTTGCCCATCGGTGACGCGATATCGTTGGCGGGCGCGACCTTCAACGAGCCCCTCGATCTCGGCGATCTCGACATGGCGCCGGTTGATTTCAGTGGGGCGATCTTCGAGGCGCCGGTCGATTTCAGGCGCGCGCGTTTTCGCGGCTTGGCTTGGTTCAAGCGCAGTCGCTTCCTTGCGCCGGCACTGTTCGACAACGTCAGTTTCGGCAACGACGCGCGCTTCGATGCGACGCAGTTTGCGGGCGCCGTCTCGTTTTCCGGAGCGACGTTCGAGGGCACGGCCACCTTTGACGGCGTTACGGCGGCGCGGGCCATGAACCTCGGCGGCATCACCGCGCTCGGTAACGTGTCGTGTGCGCAGGCACATTTCAAAGGCTCATTCAGCTTGCGCGGTGCCGAGTGCCTGGGTGGCCTGTGGTTGGACGCCACGCGCTTTTCCGAGCGACCCGATCTTAGCGGCTGTGATGTCCATGGGCGGACGTGGCTGAGGCGCGCGACGATCGCGGGGCAGGACGACGCGGCCGAGCGGATGGCCGCGGCCTTGACCATCTACGGCTACCGGTGGATGTGACGTCGACCGGCTGGGTATACGGATTGGCGAGCTAAGCCGCTTCGAAGAGATTTACTCATGCAGCTATTACTGTTGGCGGCGCTCGGGGGTGCCATCGGGGCCGGCGCTCGGCATGCGGTCAACATCGGTGCGGTCCGCCTCGTCGGGGCGGCTGTGCCGTGGACGACGATGGCCGTCAACGTTGTCGGTTCCGGTGTTATGGGCTTTTTGCTCGGCGTGGTCGCGATACGGCTCGGTGGCTCGCCTGAGTGGCGCACGTTCCTTTTGACCGGCATTCTCGGAGGCTTCACCACGTTCTCTGCCTTCTCCCTCGACGCCGTGCACCTGTGGGAGAGGGGTGCATTCGGATCCGCTTTGCTCTATGTGCTTGGTTCCGTGACGCTTTCGATCGCAGCCTTGGTTCTGGGCGCGTTCGCCGCCCGACAGGTCCTGTGATGCCCGCAACTGCCAACGACAATGACGACGATCAGGCGCTCGAGATCGCCGAGCCGCCGAAAGCCAAACCGGTTTCGACCATTCGCGTGCTGCTTTCGGAAGAAGGATTGCGGCTCGATCGCTGGTTCAAGGTGCATTTCCCCGACGTCGGCTTCGGATTTCTGCAAAAGCTGCTGCGCTCGGGCCAGGTGCGCGTGAATGGCAAGCGCATCGAACAGAACTTCCGCCTCGAAGCCGGCCATGAGGTACGCGTGCCACATACCGCGCGCGGTAAGTCGAAGGTACACGAGCCGCCGACTGCGACCAGCACCGGCCCGTCCGACCGCGCCCTCATCGAGGCCATGATTCTCTATGAGGACGAGCACGTGTTCGTGCTCAACAAGCCGTATGGCCTCGCGGTGCAGGGCGGTTCCGGCACGATACGCCACATCGATGGCATGCTCGCCGGTATGATCGACCGGTTCTGTGATCGCCCGCGCCTCGTGCACCGCCTGGACCGCGATACGACGGGGGTGTTGCTGCTCGCCAAGCATCGCGACGCCGCGGCCAAGCTCGGACGGATCTTCCAGACGCGTAGTGCTGCGAAAACCTATTGGGCACTCGTGCGCGGTGTCCCATCGCCGCCGCAAGGCAAAGTCGA
>JANOAW010000054.1:0-4353 GCA_031411355.1 Hyphomicrobiaceae bacterium
GTGCGCTCGATCTGCTCACGACCCGGCTCCTGCCGAAAGCGAAGCAATCGCTGGCCGTCGCGCAATCGAGAACATTCGAGGATCGGAATGGTTCGCCCCCGTCGACACGTGATTCGGACGGCTGTCGCAACACTCGCTGCCGCCGGTTGGATCGTCATCGTGACCTCCGCGACGTTGGCCCAGGATGCGCCAGTCGGGCCGTTGAAAGACGCAGCGGTCGCGCTGCAGCGCGGCCAGATCGATCAAGCCGTACAGTTTTATTCCGACGCGCTCGGCGACAAAGCACTGTCCAACGACAAGCGCGCGGTCGTGTTCGTCGATCGCGGCGTGGCGCAGATGCGGCGCCAGCAATACAAACTTGCCATCGATGATTTCAATCGGGCGGTTCAACTTTCGCCCGAGTACGCCCCGCTCTACAACAATCGTGGCAACGCACTGTTGGCGCTTGGCGTGCCGCGCGAGGCAATCAAGGATTTCGATCGCGCCATCGTGCTCTCCCCGTCGTATTCGGCGGCCTATGCCAATCGCGCCAGTGCGCACCTGCGGCTGTCGGCGCTGGATCGGGCACACGCCGATTATTCCCGCGCCATCGAGTTGTCTCCACAATCCGTCTCAGCCCTCAACGGGCGCGGCCTCCTGCACCTGGCGGCCGAACGTCCGCACGCCGCCATTCGCGATTTCACGCGTGCGGTCGCACTCGATACGCGCTTCGTTGCCGGGTATCGCAACCGCGCGATCGCCAAAGCCGCCGTCGATCGCATCGACGATGTCATCGAAGACCTGTCGCGCGCCATCGCTTTCGACCCCAAGGTCGCCGACACGTATCTTGCGCGCGCCGAGGCATATCTGTCCGCCGGCAATGCCGCGTCGGCACTCAAGGATTTCAACAAGACCATCGAAATGATGCCGCGCCTCGCGGCGGCGTACGCGGGACGCGCGTTGGCCTACGCCAAGGCCGACGCCAGTGAAGAGGCGCTCGCCGATCTCGCCAAAGCCATCGAGATCGACCCGAAGCAGTCGCGCGCCTACGCTGTGCGGGCATGGCTTTACAAACAGACGCAACAACTCGACCTCGCACAAAAGGATCTCGAGCGCGCCCTCAAACTCGAGCCGGTGTCGGCTGATGCTTATTGGGCGCAGGGCGAGATCGAGGAAGCGCGGCAGCGCAACGAGCCGGCGGTGCAAGCCTACACCAAGGCTTTGACGATCAACGCACGTCATAAGCCGACGCTTGAAGCGCTGGCTCGGCTCGGTTTGGTCGCCGCGCGCGAAGAGGCCGATGTTGCCGGTGCCGGCGCAGATGGTTGGAAGGTGTTGCAGAGCGGCGAACAGTTCGTCGCTGTCGGCGCGGTCGCAGCCAATCTACGCGTCCCTCTCGAGATGCTCGGCCCCGGCGCACCGAAGATCCTCAAGTGGGAGCGGCAAAAAGCGCCGTACGCGGGCTTTGGGATTCTGACGTTCGCCGCCGGCCGGATCGAGGGCGCGGCTGGTTCGGTGGCAGAAGAGCTCCAGAGCGCCGCCATCATCGACATCGGCAACGGCGACGTCCTGGGTTTGGTTTTGTCGAAGAAGGGCAACAAGGACGCCGCGTGGACCTGGGACGAGGGCAAGCTTAGCGTCACAAGTGCCGATGGGCTCGGCGAGGATTATGTCTTGCGAGGCGTACGCCCGGGGGCCGCGGCAGCCATTGCAGCCGACAAATCGCAACAACCCAAGCGCGAAGCTCGTGGCGACGGCGGCACGCGCGCAGCTCCTCCGTCGTCCAACGCCGGCACACCCGGATGGGCGCCCTGGTCGCAACAGTCGTCGAACCCCCAGCCGACCCGTCAGGCGTCCCGTCCCCAGAAGCAGAAATCGATCTTCGAAATGCTGTTCGGGAATTGACTTGATTCGGGCGTCATAAGCGCGTGAACGCGCCGCAAGCTGGCCACAGGTTGCGTGCCGTCCTCGATACGCGGTCAGGGTCGCCGGTTGTCAGAAAGGTCACGCCGGCCTCGGCTGTGGCTGCATATTCGGGATGCCGGCCGAGGTAGTCTTCAAGGCTGTCGGCGACGATTTCGGGCTGTGAGAGCAATCGTGTGCCGGTCGGCAACTGGCGGCGAAACGCCTCTTCGACCAGCGGAAAATGCGTGCAGCCGAGGATCACGCGATCCGGCCTCGCGCCGCCAGTCTGCTCCATGAGACCAGCGACCGCACGCGCAACGATCGCATCCAGTTCGTCAGGCGGCCGCGCCGCCTCGATGGCGCCGGCGAGATCTGCCGCGATCTGCTGCACGACCGTTACTTTCGGACAACGCTTTTTGATCTCTTCAGGGTAGACGTAGCTTGTGATGGTGCGGGTGGTGCCGAACACGGCGATCAGATCCGTATTGTGCTTTTGCGGATACTGCGGCGAGGTCACGGCCCACGGTGTGTGGGTCGCCGCCTCGACCGTCGGCGCGACGATGCCGAGCACGTTGCGGCCCGCCCATGCCGACGTCGGCAGCCACTCCCTTTGCAGCGTACGGGCTGCCACACAGGTTGCCGTATTGCAGCCGAGCAGCACCAGTTTGGCTCCGCGCTCGAACAACGCCTCGACGCCGGCACGCGTGAGATCGACGACCTCCTCGGACGGTCGATTGCCATAGGGAACGTGCGCGTGATCGCCGAGGTATGTGAACGCCCGATCGGGAAAACGCTGTGACAGCGCCCGCAAAACCGTCAATCCGCCATGGCCACTGTCGAATATGCCGATCATGTCGAAACCCCGAAGCATCGTCGCAGCTCGCCGGCCGAGCGGCGTTGCCTTCGCCTACCCCTGATCGCCGACGAAGCAAAGTCACGACACAGCCACACAGATGTTGCCACTCAGATCCTTGCTCGATCAGCCGAACCAGCGCAGCTTGGGCCGGCGACGCGTTGGACATTTCGGCGGATAGGCGATGCAGGCACTCGATTTTCTGGTAGCTGCGATCGGCGTCGCACATGCGCTTGCGGCGTGGTTTTATTTTACGCGGGAAGCGAGCGGCGGTTGGCGCTGGCCGTTGGCGTGGATCGCCGCGACCGTAGCGTGTCTGGCTGCGGCGCAGACGGCGCCGACAGTGGGGTATGGGTTGTTCTTCGCGGCGGTCGCGATGTGGACGCTGTGGTGGATGAACATCTCGGCTCTCGCCAAAGCCAACTGGGTCCCGGAAAATCGACACCAGGCGACGGCCGTGGTCGCGGGTGATCGGCTGACTGTGCGCAACGTGCGCAATTTCGATTGGACGGGCAAGCGTACGTTCACCGAACGATGGGAAGAGCGGGTCTACGATTTGTCGACGCTGAGAGGGTTGGATCTGTTCGTGTGCACCTGGGGCGATCCGCGTATCGCCCATACCATGGTCAGCGTCGACTTCGCGACCATGCCGGCGCTGTGCTTTTCCATCGAGACCCGTCGCGTGGTCGGCGAAAAATGGACACCACTCGCGGGTTTCATGCGCAGCTACGAGCTGTTCGTGATCGCAGGCGATGAACGTGATCTCGTCAGGAACCGCATCAATGTGCGCGCCGAAGACGTGCGCCTGTATCGGGTCTATGCCACCGAGGCGATGCGGCGCAAAATTCTCGACACCTATATCGAGCAGATGAACCGGCTCGCTGATCGCCCGCGATTCTACAACACCGTGTTCAACAACTGCACAGTCGAGATCGCCCGCATCGTGCGCGCCGCCGGCCACGTATTTCCGCTGGATTGGCGCTTGCTCGTTTCGGGTTATGTCGCTGAATATCTCTATGATCTCGAACTGCTCGATCGCACGCGACCGTTCGCCGAATTGAAAGCTGCGGCCGATATCAGCGGCAAATCACGCGATGCCGATCAGGCCGAGGATTATTCGCGCCGCATCCGCGTCGGTCTCGCAGATCCACAGGCAGTTGCCACCGTTGCGATCGCCGCACGCGCTGTATGACGCAAGCCCAAGCCGACGCGCCACCCGGTTATGGCTTCATCTTGAAGCTGTCGAAGAACGCCTTGGCCAGGGGTTTGGCGATGTCGCCGTCTTCCTTGGGATAGCGAGCCATGAGGCGGTAACGGTATTTGCCGGCGATGATCGTGCGGGCTTCGGCGTGGCGTTCGCCAAGGCCGAGGAAGCGCAGTTCAGGGCAAATGACGCGCGCAATCAAAATGATCCGGTCGCCGTCTTTCTGCTCGGTGACAGTCTCCAGGCGAACTTTCTTGGTCTCGCCCTCGCCGCAAACGGCCTCGGGCAACTCGAGGCGGAACTCGGCTTCGGAATAAGCTTTGGCATCGGGGGGCGCGATCTCGGCATCGATCTCGAGCAGAATGGCGCCGGCCGCTTGAATTTCCTGGCCCTTCGCCGGATCGAGGTCGGG
>JANOAW010000055.1:0-3540 GCA_031411355.1 Hyphomicrobiaceae bacterium
CAACTGGTGACGCAGCCACACCTGCCACAAAAGTGGAATTCCAGCGGGCGCGGATGTGGCTTGTCCACGCGCGTATAGGTCCGACTTGGCCCGGTGAGACGAATTCGCTCTGCTTCGTAATCGTAGATCCACAACACCCCAAGACGGCGACACAGGGTACAATTGCAGGCTGTAGCTGATGCTGGCATGCCGTCGAAGGTCCAACCGATTGCGCCGCAATGGCAGCTGCCGACGAGCATGCGCGGTATCTCCACAGCCAAGCGCGATACAGCAGATTTGGTACCGCAAGCGGCGTGTTGCAAATGTTCGGTGCGTTTTTCTTTTGGGTTGTTTTCCAGCTTCGCATCTGCAGCATCGACATGCGTGGGCAACAATCTTGCGTGTGTTGCGCTCCGGTGACGTCCACGTAAGGTTTGTCGCGTACAGTTGCCAGTTTGGGCAGCAATACTGACCTAACTTGTCGTGCACTGTTTCGACGCCATATACGACTAGCCACATATGACTAGACGTCACCGCGCCGGGTCGTCCGGGCGGGACATGTGATGAGCCCGAGGAAACCATGGCGAAATCGTCCAAGGTCAGTCTCGCCGATAAGTTCGATCTGACGATCTCACATCAATTGCTGAACGGTAGCCAAGCTATCGCGCGCCTTCTGTTGATGCAGCGCGCCAAGGATCAGGCGGAGGGCCTCAATACGGCCGGCTACGTCAGCGGCTACCGTGGATCCCCGATCGCGGGTCTTGAAGGCCAGCTCGAACGGTTGAAACCGTTGCTCGAGAAAAATCACATCAAGTTTCAATCTGGCCTGAATGAGGATCTCGCGGCGACGGCGGTCTGGGGATCGCAGCAGGTCGGACTTTATCCGAAGGAAGCCAAATACGACGGCGTGTTCGGCCTCTGGTATGGCAAGGGTCCCGGGGTCGATCGGACAGGCGATGTGTTCCGCCACGCCAATCAGGCGGGCACAGCCAAGCACGGTGGCGTATTGGCGTTGCTCGGCGATGACCACGTAGCGGAAAGCTCGACCATCGCGCACCAATCCGAATTCGCCATGATCGATTTCATGATCCCGGTACTCAATCCTGCCGGCGTGCAGGAGATGCTCGACTACGGCATTCACGGCATCGCCATGTCACGCTTCGCGGGCGTCTGGGTCGCGCTCAAGTGTGTCAAGGACAACATCGAGAGCACCGCCACGGTCGACGGTCGGCTCGATCGCGTGACGCCCGTCTTGCCGACGGACTTTCCAATGCCCGCAGGCGGGCTCAATATCCGCCTTGGCGATCCCGCCTTGCCCCGCGAGGACCGCCTGCATCGCTACAAGCGCGACGCCGTCGTCGCCTACACGAAAGCCAACAAGCTCGATCGCATCGTCTGCTCGGGGGGTGACAAACCGAAGATCGGCATCATCACGACCGGCAAGAGCTATCTCGATGTCCGCCAGGCCATGGAGGAACTCGGCATCGACGAGGTGGCAGCCAACGAACTTGGCTTGCGATTGTACAAGGTCGCCGTTCCCTACCCGATGGAGACGGACGGATTGAAGGCCTTCGCAGACGGGTTGGATCTCATCATCGTGGTCGAGGAAAAGCGCTCACTCATCGAAGTGCAGGTGAAGGAAGAACTGTTCAACGCCCATTTCCGCGCGTTCGTGGTCGGCAAAAAGGACGAAGGCGAGAAGAACTGGCTGTTTCCCGCCATGGGTTCGTTGGACGCAACCGATATTGCTTTGAAAGTCGGCGAACGCTTGATCACGCATTGTCACGGACCGCGTGTCGAAGGTGTCAAGCAGAACCTGGCCCGTTTGAAAGCGGCGCAAGGCAACGAGCCGCCGAAACCGGAAGTGGCCGCGCGCCTGCCATATTTCTGTCCGGGCTGCCCGCACAATTCATCGACCGTCGTACCGGAAGGGTCCCGGGCCTACGCCGGTATCGGTTGCCACTTCATGGCCCACTGGATGAACCGCTCGACAGAGGGCTTCACGCAGATGGGCGGCGAGGGCTCGAACTGGCTCGGCGAAGCACCCTTCGTCACGCCAAAACACGTGTTCCAGAATCTCGGCGACGGTACTTACACGCACTCGGGCTCGCTTGCCATCCGCGCCGCCGTCAATGCCGGCGTCAACATCACCTACAAGATCCTCTACAATGACGCTGTCGCAATGACTGGCGGTCAACATCTCGACGGCGGTCTCAGCGTGCCGATGATCGTCAACCAGGTGCTGGCCGAGAATGTCAAAAAGGTCGTCGTCGTGTCCGACGAGCCGCACAAATATCCAAGCGATAGCGGTATTCCGCGCTCGGTCGAGATATTTCATCGCGACGAGTTGCAAACGGTGCAGAAGCGGTTGCGCGACATCGAGGGCGTGACGGTACTCGTCTACGATCAGACGTGTGCGGCCGAAAAGCGCCGCCGTCGCAAGCGCGGCACGTTTCCCGACCCCGACAAGCGCGTGCTCATCAACACTGACGTGTGCGAAGGCTGCGGCGATTGTTCGAAGAAGTCCAACTGCGTCGCGGTCTCGCCCAAGGAGACCACACTTGGCACCAAGCGCGAGATCGATCAGTCCGCCTGCAATAAAGATTTCTCCTGCGTCAACGGCTTCTGCCCGTCGTTCGTCACCGTACACGCGCCGAAAATTCGCAAAACCAAGACGGGTATGACGCCCGACGCCGCCACGACGGCGCTGATCGCGGCCTTGCCTGTGCCAAAGCAACCCGCGCACGCCAAGCCCTACACGATGTTGGTCACCGGCGTCGGCGGCACTGGCGTCGTCACCATCGCAGCTGTGCTTGGCCAAGCGGCCCACCTCGACGGCAAAGGCTTCGGTGGCATTGAAATGGCAGGCCTCGCCCAGAAGGGTGGCGCCGTCGCCTGCCACATGCGCATCGCCGAGGCGTCCGAGAGCATCCATGCCATCCGCGCGGGATCAGGCACCGCCGACTTCGTGCTCGGCTGCGACCTCGTCGTCACTGGTTCGGCCAAGGTGCTCGAAACCATCCGGCCGGACCACACGGCCGTCGTCTACTCGCCGCATGAAACCAACGTCGCCATGTTTACCCTCAACGCCGAGTATAAGTTGCCCGGCGGCGCGCTCGCGCGCGCAATCGAGGATCGCGTGCGCAAGGGCCCGATCGCGTCCATCGACGCACAGACGTACGCGGTCAAACTGTTTGGCGACAGCATCGCGTCCAACATGTTCATGGTCGGTTATGCGGCCCAACTCGGCTTCATTCCGGTTTCGATCGACGCGATCGAGCAGGCGATCGAGTTGAACGGGGCATCCGTCGAGATGAGCCGCAACGCCTTCCGCATGGGGCGACTTGCAGCCCATGACCGGGCCGCCCTCGACAAACTTGTCGCGGTCGACGCCGCCCCACGACAGCCGACGGTGCTCGAAACGTTCGAAAGTATCGCAGCCCACCGCATGGGGCTTTTGACGGACTATCAGGACGCGGCCTACGCTCGCCGTTATGAAACGATTGTGCGCCGCATTGCCGAACTCGAGAAAACCAAGGCGCCGGGCATGAAGGGGCTGGC
>JANOAW010000056.1:0-4375 GCA_031411355.1 Hyphomicrobiaceae bacterium
TGCGCTTCGTGGCGTCGAGTTCGACGCCGGCCTTGTCGATCAGCGCATCCATGTCGGGCCGGCCCCAGCCGCCCCAGTTGAAAACGCCGCCCGAGCCGCTCTTGGAGCGTACGACTTGCACGAGGATCGAATAGGCGTCGATCATCGGCTCATTCGCCCAGCCGAACGAGATCACGTCGAACTCGCCCTTCACGCGTTTAGGGGTCTGCTGGCTACGCGGTCCCAGGCTGAGGTTCGGCTTCAGACCCGCCCTCGACCACATGGCCGCGACGGCTTGGCAGAACTCTTCCTCGTTGACGAGGCCATCGTTCTGGCAGTTGAAATTGAATCCAAAGCCATCGGGATAGCCCGCATCGGTGAGCAGCTTTTTTGCGCCGTCGAGATCGAATGGCAGGCGTGCTTCCATCGCGGGGGTATAGCCGGGGATGGCGGGTGCGACGATCGCGCCCGTGTTGCGCGACAAGCCGCGCATGGCGCGCTTTTGCACGGCGTCCATGTCGATTGCGCGATACAGCGCTTCGCGCACGCGCTTGTCCTTGAATGGGTTCTTGTCCTTGAGATCGCTTTCAAACAGTTTTTCACCGAGGTTCATGGCGAAATAGACCGTCCGCAGCTCGTTCGTCTGCAACACCTTCACATCGGGCGAGGCCGACAAACGCGGTAGATCCTGCAGCGGCGCGACATTGGTAAAGTCGATCTCGCCGGACAGTAGAGCTGCGACACGCGTCGCCGCCGACGTAATCGGCGTGAACTCGATGCGGCCGATGTTGTGCTTCGGCTTGTCCCACCAATTCGGGTTGGCGACGAACACCGTCTTGGAGTCGACACGGCGCGACTCGACCACGAACGGCCCGGTGCCGTTGGCGTTGTCGGTGGCGTAGCCCTTGATGCCCTTGCCGCTGTCGGTCGGTAGCGAGGCGTTATTTGCCTCCATCCACTCCTTGTCGAAGATGTAGATGTTGGTGAGGTCGTTGAGCAGCAACGGATATGGTCCGTTGACGTCGATCTCGACGGTGAAATCGTCGATCTTCTTGGCACTCTTGTAGGCGGGCAGATTGCCCTTGAGCGGCGACGTTTCATGTGTAACGCGAGCCAGCGAAGCAATCACATCGTCGGCATTGAACGTGTTGCCATTATGGAATTTCACGCCTTGCCGCAGCTTGAAGCGCCATGTCGTCGGCGTCACGGTTTCCCACGATTCTGCGAGCGCCGCCTCGATCTTGAGATCGCCCGTGTAGCGCACGAGGCCTTCATAGACGTGGTTGAGCACGGACAGCGTGAAAGTCTCGCCGAACGAGTAGGGATCGAGCGACGCGATCTCGCGCGCCGCACCCCATTTGAGCGTCTTGCCTTGGGCGAGCGCGCCTGTCGTGAAGGCCCCCATCGTCACGACGGCCATGGCACCGACTGCGACTGCAGCCGTCTTGAACCACCCGCGCCTGGATTTTGCTGTCGACACCCAAAACTCCCCTGCTCTCGAAGTGATCATTGCCAAACGGCCGCCGTCTCGTCAGTTCATCGTCGGATTGCAAGCATTCCAGCAAGGCTATAGGGCCTTATTGAGCTCTGCAAGACATTCAAAAACAGCAGCGTTGCTTAGAAAACAGGCGCACGCACGCAGACGTCGGCGTTGCGACACGTCGAGATCGTCGAGTTCCATGACCAGCAGAACCGATCAATCCCCGACAACGACGTTCGACTTCGCGGAGCTGTCGCCGCAGGCGCGCTACAAGCTGCTCATCGGCGCCGTTGTCCCCCGACCGATCGCCTGGGTAACGACAATCGATGCCAACGGGCTCGTCAACGCAGCACCGTTCAGCTTCTTCAACTGCCTGTCGGCCGATCCAGCCATCGTTGCACTCGGGGTCGAATTCCGCCCGACCGGCGCGCAAAAGGACACGGGCCGCAACATTCGAGACACGCTGGCGTTCACCGTCAACTTGGTGTCAAACCCGCTTGTCGAAGCGATGAATGTGACGGCCGTGGCCTTCCCGGCCGGGACCGACGAATTGGCCGAGGCACGGCTGACGGCGCGCCCAGGCGTCAAGGTGCCCTGCCCCTGGATCGGTGAGGCGCCCGTGGCATTCGAATGCCGCCACCACACTACTCTCGGCATCGGTCGTTCGCGCGAAATCATCCTCGGCGAGGTCGTTTACGCCCACATCCGCCGCGACATCGTCGACCCCGCCACCCACTACATCGACGCGGCTGGGCTCGACGCGATCGGGCGTATGGGCGGACAGGGATACGTAACCACGCGCGACTACTTCGACTTGCCGACCATGTCGGTCGAGACATGGAGGACCGTCGGCAAAGACGCCAATCACCGGCGACCGCGCGGTCAATGACTTTACCCCACACATGCTGTTCAGGCGCCGTGGTGCGAATTCTGCAGTCGACAGCGTGTGAGTCGACAGCTTGTGAATCGACGGCTTATGATCTGAGCGCTGCGGCCGTCGCGGCGTCCGCGGGATAAAACGCCTCCAGCGACAGCTCGGATAACGTGATGTCCACAGCCGTGCCGAATACTGTCACAGTACTGATGAAAGACAGCACGCCGCCGTGTGTTCGCAGTTTAAACGGCACCACGATGGCATCCTGATCGACCGTCGTGCCCTGTTCGCCGCGTTTGCCCGCGCCAGGATAGGCCATCACTTCTTTGAGTAGCACGTCGATGATCGGATCACGGGTGATACGATGCTGCCGGCGCAATCGCTCGAGCACGTGTTCACGCCATTCACCGAAATTGACAATCAGCGGAGCCAGCCCGCGCGGATGCAGGCTCAGGCGTATCACGTTGATCGGTGGCTTCATCAACTCCGGGTCGGCACCTGCAATTAGCGGCGCCACAGCCGCGTTGGCGGACACCAGTGTCCACCCGCGATCGACCGCCATGGCTGGAAACGGCTCATGCGCCTTCAGGAGACGTTCCACCGCCGCACGCGCCTGCGACAATGCTGGATCGTCGAGCGGCCGATCACGATAGAGGGGCGCAAATCCGGCGGCGAGCAGCAGCGTGTTCCGATCGCGGAGTGGCACGTCGAGATGTTCTGCGAGCGTGATCACCATGTCGCGAGATGGCGCCGAACGACCGCTTTCAATGAAGCTGAGATGCTTCTGCGATATCTCGGCCTCGGTTGCGAGCCCGAGCTGGCTCAGATGCCGCTGCTCGCGCCAAGCTCGAACGAGCGCACCGATCGGGTGATCACCGTGTGTCATCGCAGCAGCTTACGCGCTGTCCCGGCGCCTTCAACTACCTTGCAGGTAATGATCCGCGCAAAAATTCCCGCTCGCTTTACGTCTCACGTAATCGCTTTCGATCTCGCCGAGCAGCAGACTTCATGGTGTTGGACCCACTCTACAGACAAGGAACTCTGACCATGTCGATAATCGATCACCCGACCTTCCTGCGCACGGTTCTGCTCATCGATGCGGTAACGGGGGTAGCGACCGGCCTGCTGATGACCGCCGGCTCGGGAACCGTGGCCAGTCTGACGCAAATTCCACCCGCGTTGCTGATGACCGCGGGCGCAAGCCTGTTCCCGATCGCCGCTTTCATGGCGTTCGTGGCCGCTCGGCAACCGACGTGGTCTGCAGGCGTCTGGCTCGTCATTTTCGGCAATATCGGCTGGGTGTTGGCAAGTCTCGCCCTGATAGCGACCGGCGCAATCAAACCAAATGCACTCGGCATCGCTTTCGTGCTGTTTCAGGCAGTGGCCGTCGCCAGTCTCGCGGCTTTGGAATACCTCGGACTACAGCGCACCGCGCGCGTCACGTGAACGCCCTGCACACCCGAGCCGTCCCGTCAGCTCAAACGACCAACCACCTATTCCGCCGGTTTTTTGGGCGGAATGGCTGTGGCTGCGGCGCGCTTTTGTACCGGTTTCGACGCCTTCGGCTTGGCACCCGCAACGGGCGGTTCGCTGCTGGGGCCGAAGTCGAACAACGACGCGATCGGCGCACTTTGGCTGACACCGCCATTATAGGCCTGCAGTACCTTCACCTTCGTGCCGACTTTTGCGATCGAAGCCAGATGCACGACGTGTTCGTTCATCAGTCGAAAACACCCCGACGAATTCGCCCGACCGACGGTCCGGTCGTTGTTGGTGCCGTGAATGCGGTAAATCGTATTGCCGAGATACAGCGCTCGCGCACCTTGAGGATTCTTCAGCCCGCCAGTCACCGTAATCGGCAAGCCGGGCACGCGCTTGTGCATCTCGGGCGGCGGCGTCCACGACGGCCATTCAGCGATACGGCTGATGCGTTCGGTCCCAGACCACGTAAAACCGTCCCGGCCGACCGATATTGGATATTGATACGCTTTTTTATCAGGCAGGACGAAGTACAGTTTGTGCGCCTGCGTATCGACGATGAT
>JANOAW010000057.1:0-1694 GCA_031411355.1 Hyphomicrobiaceae bacterium
ACTGCAGGTCGTGGCACAATTTCCCGGTGCGCGGCGCCGATTAATTCTTGCCCGCCCGCACTTTGATGCCGACATGGGTGTCTTTGGCGAGCGCATTTCGCTTGATGATCGTCGGCAGGCGCGCCTGATTGAAGATCAGGCATTTACGGCCTTTGTCTTCCTTGCCGAAATAATATTCCATGAACTGGCAGTCGTCGCGTGCGAGGCACACGCGCTCGCAGTCTTCCCGTGTCCCGCCGTAGATCTTGGCATCGCCGTCGCCACCGTCGACCCAATGGAAATCCAGTCTGCGGATGCTGAAGTCGGCGGTGACGACAGGCGGCGTCGCATCCGGCTTGGCAGGCGACGCAATCGGAGCGGTTGCTGGTTTCGCGATTTCGTCTGTCCGTGGCCGCACAGGCGCGGCTACGACTGCGGGCGCGGCGTTCCAGCTCGCCAATGTTTCACTCGCTTTCGTCTTGGCCGAAACACATTGTGCGTTGTCGCGCAGCACAGCCACCTGCTCGCGTGCCACGGCGCCCTTCTTGATGAGATCGTCGAGCATCTTGGTTTCGAAACTGCACGAACTGAATGTCCGCAGTTTTGCTTCCAGGGCGCCGCGACACGGACAGTCGTCGAGACAGGTCTCGCTCAGGAACGTGGAAATTTCCGCCGGATCTGTCGACAAGGCTTTGACCTTACATTGCAGCGCCACCTCCGCCTGCAGCTCGAGATCACGCGCTGGAAAAGGCGCGTTGAGCTTGGCGATCCGTGTCTCGACATTGCCGATGAGGGACGGCGATTGCGAGCGATTGGTCCGCGCCAGGCGCTCGTTCACGCGTGTCGCAACGAACTGGTGCAGGCTTTGCGCCGTGATGCTGCCGTCGGATTGAGCGGCCTTGCCGTACAAACCGTCGA
This sequence comes from Hyphomicrobiaceae bacterium, assembly GCA_031411355.1. GTDB lineage: Bacteria > Pseudomonadota > Alphaproteobacteria > Rhizobiales > Hyphomicrobiaceae > JABFRJ01. Next base: position 898 of record JANOAW010000057.1, read on the forward strand.
GTATCGCATCGGTGAACGCACCATGTCGACGCGCCGCGTCCGACCAGGCCGGTTCATTCGATGCCGATGCCGTCAACATGACCGCTTGCGTCGACGCCGGCGGCTTGATGGCAACGCCCGGCCCGATCAAGTTGCGCGCGCCGGGCCACAGTTGTTCATTCTTCCGGTCGACACCCGAGAAACAGGCATCCACCAGCATGACCACACGCCCCCTCGGCATGACGTCGCGCTGCACCGCGCCGAGGGCCGTGCTGACAGCCGTGATCGACAGCGACGTTTCACCGATGTTGCTGGTGTTGGTGTCGCTCAGCACGAGATGCAGCTCGTTGTTTACGGCGATGCCGTGACCGGAATAATAAAAATAGACGGTGCCGTCCGGGCGGCCGGCGGATGCGAGCCGGATGTGGCGCACAAGTTCGGCCCCCGGTGTGCCGTCGGCCTTGAACCAGTCACCCGCAACACCACGGGTAACGTCGTTCAGGCGTTTGACGCCCAGGGTCCGGATATCGAGAACCCGCGGCGATCGCGCCACCTTTTCGATCTCGTCTGCGTCGCGGTCGGCGAACTCGACGGCCGGCACGTTGTTGCCGTAGGTTTTGTTGGCGATGATGATCATGGCATCACCGGGCGCCGCAGCGGCCACGGCCACGTTCAGCCATGTAAAAGCCGCGAGCACGAAAGCCGCAATGAGTTCGGGGCTCCGACGGTGGCGATGCAATGTCATGTCAGCCTCATATCCACGCGTTCACGTCCGAAAATCCGGGTCATTTGGCCCATGCCGCGAGTTCCGCCTGGCG
>JANOAW010000058.1:0-2119 GCA_031411355.1 Hyphomicrobiaceae bacterium
CAGCAGCTTTTGCCACTCGGCTTCGGTCTTGGTGATCTCGAAAGTACCGCCGGCCGCATGGCTCCAGCGGGTCAATCCGGCGGACGCGGCGAAAAGGGCGGTCAGACTGGTGAGAGCGGTGCGGCGGTTCATCGGTTGCTCGCGGGATCGAGATCGGTGGAGCCTGTCATACGCCATTTGTCGCGTCCGGCCTATGCACAAGCTGATCACGCACCATCACGGTCCTGTAGCCGGCCTGTAGCCGGCCTTAATCGAACTCGCCGTGCTTCGCCATTTTTCGATACTTGCGGATCACGATGTCGCGTCGCAACTTGGATAGGAAATCGACGATCAGCTTGCCGTCGAGGTGATCGATCTCATGTTGGATCGCAGTCGCGAGCAGCCCGCTGGCGTCCAATTCCCTGGCTGTACCCTGTTCGTCGGTATAGGCGAGGCGCAACGAGCCGGGCCGCTCGATGTCGACGCGAAATTCCGGGATCGACAGACAGCCCTCCTCGTGCACCCGCCGATCATCGCCCAAGGTCAGGATCTTCGGATTGATGAGGATCAACGGGTTCGATTTCCGCGGCTCGCCCTCGGCTGTTTCTGCATCGCCCGGAGCCGGCACGTCGAGCACCACCAGCCTGCGGTGAACACCGATCTGGACGGCTGCGAGCCCCAAGCCGTCGGCATCGTGCATGGTGTCGAACATGTCGGCGGCGAGTTTGCGCACCTCATCGTCGACCCGCTCGATCGGCTTCGAGGGTTCGCGCAAGCGTGCGTCGGGCAGAAAAACGAGCGGACGTATGGTCATGAGCGGGAAATACGGTGGGTCGTGCCGTCGGGCAAGAGGTGCGTCGATGCGTGTGTCGATCCGCGTCGGATTTGGCTTTTCTAAGCCTGAGGCGTGCCGACAACACGGACCGGAGTTGCAGGGCTCCCAACCGAGGTGAAATCGCGCATCTTGCCGGGGTTGAGCAACCCGTAGGGATCGACCTCGCGCTTGAAGCCGAGCTGGTCGGCGTCGACGCGTTTGTGGCGGCTGCCCTCCTCGAGCGTGTACACATGAGGGTTGGCGATGAAGACGCCGTGGCGCTCGTGACTGGCGATGATCTCGGCCAGCCGCTCGGGCGTCGAGTAGCGGACGATGGGCAACGCCGAGCAGGTGAGCTTACCGCCGAAGCGGATGAACTCCAGATGTGGCAACACCTCGCCCTCGAACATGTCGTGCATCTCGCGCACGCTCTCCTGCAGACGATCGTGCGGATACAGGCACTGCAGATACGTGATGGAGCGGTCGACCTTCAGGAGTTGCAGGGTCGTGTGGTTCCAAGTGTATTCATACAGCGGTTCAGCGCCCGCGCTCTCGTCGAACGGCCGCTCCAAGGTGATCGTGCCACGTCCGGCGAGGGTGGCCTTGAAGGCCTCCATCGACGGCTCGGCGATCATGGCGATCAGGATCGATTTGCCTTGAGGGCAATGGCGTTCGAGATCGCGGAAATAGCTCGGGATCGGCCAGATGATCGGGGTCACGAGCTTCTTGACGATGCCATCCGACAGCGACACGTCATGGCCGACCCGGACGGCGTCGAAAAAGTCGTCGAACGCTGCCACCACCTCGATCCACGGCCATGCCGGCGCCAAGGGCATCTCCAATTCGGTGACGATGCCCGTCGTGCCGTAGGCCCGGTTGATCTTCTGAGCGGCGTCTCCACGCAGCTCGATCACGCGTGGTGTCTCCTCGACCGTGACCACGCGGGCGGCCCTGATGTTGCCGGGTTCGCGCAAGCCGCCGTATGTGATCGAGCCGACACCGCCCGAGCCACCTGCGACGAAGCCGCCGATCGTCGCCATGCGTTTGGTTGATGGGTGCATGCGCAATTCCCAGCCACCCGGGCGGGTCATGGCGTCGATGTCGTGCATGCGCGCACCGCATTGCAAGCGAGCCACGCCCGGCGACCACCACAGCACTTTGTCGAGGCGATTGACGTCGAGCAGGACGCCGCCTTCGAGCGGTACCGCCTGGCCGTAATTACCGGTGCCGCCGGCGCGCACCGTGATGGGTATGCGGCGCTTGGCGCACGCGGCGGCGACCCTGACGATCTCGGCTTCGGATCTGGGTGCAATCAGAACGTCTGCC
>JANOAW010000059.1:0-1904 GCA_031411355.1 Hyphomicrobiaceae bacterium
CGCGTCGTCGAAGTGGTTCGAGATGCTGGTGCAAAGCTGGTGCTGGTCGGCGACCACGAGCAGTTGCAGGCCATCGGCGCGGGCGCGCCTTTCCGAGCCATCGTAGAACAGATTGGCGTTGCAACGTTGCAGGACATTCGCCGTCAGCGGCACGACTGGCAGCGCTCCGCATCGGTCGCATTTGCGCGGCACGAAACGGCGGATGCGATCCAGGCCTACGACGCGAACGGCGCTATTCGGCATTGGATTGATCGCAACAAGGCGCTCGACGGCTTGGTCCGCGACTATGTCAACGACCTCGCCAAACACCCCGAGGGATCGCGCGTTGCACTGGCACATCGGCGGGTTGATGTGCACGAGATCAACTTGCGTATCCGCGCCGCGCGCAAGGATGCCGGCGACTCGGTGGGGGATGATGTGGCGCTGCAAACCCGCGATGGCGCTCGCGCTTTCGCGCCCGGGGACCGCTTCGTGTTCCTCGAAAACAACCGTGAACTCGACGTCAAGAACGGCATGCTCGGGACTGTGCGGGCAGTTTCCGCCGAGCGGATCGACGTGCAATTGGATGCAGCCGGTGATGACAAGGTGCGCGTCGTCAGCATCGATGTCGGCAGCTACAACGCGTTCGATCACGGTTATGCGCTGACCATCCACAAGACGCAGGGCGCAACCGTCGATCGCGCCTTCGTGTTCGCGTCCGGCACCATGGATCGGCATCTGACGTACGTCGCCATGACGCGCCACCGCGAGGCCGCGACGCTCTACATCGACCGGCAGGAGTTCCCGGATCACGCCGCGTTGATCAAACGGCTTGGTCGCGATGGCTCCAAGGAAACGACGCTGGACTACGTCGACGCGTTCAAAGAGCGACGGGGGATCGGTGGCGTGGTCGATCGTGTCATCGAACGCGTGAAGGCCCTGGAGATTCCGCAGCGCATTGCTGAGGTTGTTGAGACGATCCGAGCCAAAGCGCCTCGTGGTCCGATGGCGCGACCGCCAACCGCCGACGCCCACAAGTCGTTCCGCGACGCGCTTGAGCGATACGCCATCGCCTATGTGGATGTTGCGCGCATGGGCGACAAACCCGCGACATACCAGACGGCGCGGCTGGAGAACGCCAGCCGGGGTGTGGAGCAGTTGCAACCCGGATCGATCGCGACGCTGCGCTCGGCGATCGAACATGATCCGCATGCACTCGCGGCGATGACGCTCAAAGGACCGAAGTGCGCCGATGGACTTACTGTGGCTATCGCGCGCGAACAGGCTGCCCTTCTTGACCCGACTGTGCGCGCGCAACGATTTGTGAGGCGCTGGCTCCAGCAGCAGCCCGCTTATGTCGCCATGCGTGGAGACTATCGGCGCCTGGAGGAGTGCAGGGTAGCGGAGCGCAAATTGCGTGGCCTCGCAGAGGAACTCGCCGCTGACAAACCAATGGCGGCGGCCATTAAAGCCGATCCCGTTCGCTTCGGTCTTGAACTGCACATGCCACTTGCCACGGCGCTGCGGACGGACGATCCCGTGCGTGTGCTCAAGATCGGCATCGAGCATGGCTTTGCAGCGCCATCTCGCGGCTTCTCTCGATGATCTCAATTCAGAGCACGAACTCATGATCGCCACCGCACAAATCGATGACGAGCCGGATACGCCTGATTGCGTACTTGCTGAACTCGACGCGATGCGCGAGCAGTTGAGCACAATCGAAGCGGCGTTGCCGGACTACGGCCCGTCCTTCAGCGCACTCGAACAGCAGACACAACGGATCAACGCCGCAGTCGAAAAGCTTGCTGCATCACCGTCTGTGAAACTGTCAGCGGCGGAGCATGCGTCCAAGTCCGCGCACGCGATCTCAGAAGTTCTTGCGCCGTCGCTGGCAAGGCTGCTGAAGGCGGTTGAGGGAACCGACG
>JANOAW010000060.1:0-2165 GCA_031411355.1 Hyphomicrobiaceae bacterium
GCATAGTAAGTTTCCGGTGGTCCCGGCATGAATTGCAAGCCACGTGCGGCGATGGCGTTGGTCGCCGCATAAATGTCGGCAGCTCCGACCGCGATATGCTGAATGCCCTCGCCCTTGTATTGGCGCAGATATTCCTCGATCTGGCTCTTGTCGTCAGCGCTCTCGTTGATGGGGATGCGGATCTTGCCGCACGGCGAGGTCAACGCGCGGCTGTGCAAGCCCGTCAACTTGCCTTCGATATTGAAAAACCGGATTTCGCGAAAATTGAATGTCTCGTGATAGAATTTATACCAAGTGTCCATGTTACCGCGCACGACATTATGCGTGAGGTGGTCGATATAATGGAAGCCGACACCCGGGGGGACCGGGTCGACTGCGCCGAGCCACCGGAACTCCTGGCTGTAGGCAGACCCTTTTGCGCCGTAGATATCGACGAAATATAACAGCGATCCACCGATACCGATCACTGCGGGTACGTCGAGCGATTTATCTGCGCCTGTGTATTCCGTGGCGCCGCAGGCGAGGGCGCGCTCCAAGGCGACTTTGGCATCGACCACCCGCCACGCCATCGCCGGGGCACACGGACCATGCGCCGCGACGAAACGCGCCGCATGCGAGCGCGGCTCGCGGTTGAGGAGGTAATTGATGGTACCCTGACGATATACGGTAATGTTTTTGGTTTTGTGCTGCGCCACCGGGACATAGCCCATCTGCTCGAAAAGCCGTTCGAGCAGGTCAGGTTCGGGGTGCGCGAACTCGACGAATTCGAAACCGTCCGTTCCCGCAGGATTGGCGGCGCTGACGGTCGGAGGAGGTGCGTCGTGCGGGAACGGTCCCATGATGTCATCTCCGATGTGAACTGGACCAATATGATCTATCAATCTAGCCGTCGTCGCGCGCATCGAGTGTGCAAATTCGAGCACGTTTGCATCTTGCCTGCACAGAACACGCGCGATAGCGTCAAAATATGCGCGAAAATCACCTTGATCGCTTCGACATCGCTCTCCTGGCTGCGCTCCAGCGGGATGGTCGCTTGACCAACGACGCGCTCGCCACCGATGTCGGCCTGTCCGCCTCACAATGCTCGCGTCGTCGCGCAGCACTCGAGGCGGCCGGTGTCATCGATCACTACAGCGCGATCTTGTCGCCGGCTGCGTTAGGTCTTGGTGTGACGGCGTTCGTGCAAGTGACACTGACCGCACATTCGCCACAGAATTCCAGGCGGTTCAAAACCCTGATCGACACACTCGATGAAATACAGGAAGCATATTCGCTGACCGGCGAAGCTGATTATATGATCAAATTGCGGGTCGCGGATCTCACAGCCCTGGCTCGTATCCTCAACGACGTCTTACTTCCCCATGGCAGCGTTGCGCGCGTGCGGTCATCGATCGTGCTCGAGCGTTTAAAAGACACGACACGCCTGCCACTGCGTCATGCCGGCAGTTGATCTGAAATGGCCGTCGTCGTCTTGGTTGCATCACGTGGCTGTGATTTTATTTCGGGATCAATGTCGGCTCGCCGTGGGAAACGAATTGGCACCAGATCGTTGCGTTGGATCAGAACTTCAGCCACTTACGATCAAGAACCCAGGCAAAAACCCAGACAAGAGCTGCACATGCACATCACGTGGTTCGGACATTCGTGTTTCAAGATCGAGACGGGCACCAGCGCGCTGATGATCGACCCGTTCCTCAAGGGTAACCCGACGTTCGAGGCGAGCGGCATCGCGTTTGCCGACGCCATCAAAGGTGTCACTCATGTCGCGCTGACGCACGGTCACGGCGATCACGTCGGCAATGCCGGGGAAATCTGCAAGACGACCGGCGCAACGCTGATCGCGGTTTTCGAACTGGCCACGTTCGTCAAGAGCCAGGGTGCCGAAAAGATCGAGCCGGCGAACACGGGCGGCACGATCAAGACCGCGGATTTCGACGTCGCATTCACGCACGCCTTGCATTCGTCATCGTCCGACAGCGGCGTCTATCTGGGCAATCCCTGCGGCCTGGTGGTCAAACCGAAAGCTGCGGCGGACACTCGGCACGTGGTCTATCACATGGGCGACACCGACATGTTCGCCGACATGGAGCTGATCGCGGCGTTTCACCAGCCGACCATCGGCATCGAGCCGATCGGCGACCGTTTCACCATGGGTGCCAGGGCTG
>JANOAW010000061.1:0-3818 GCA_031411355.1 Hyphomicrobiaceae bacterium
ACCAGTTGGCGTGTGCTGCTGCTCGAACCTGACGGACGCCGACGTATCGCCGTCAATCTGCGCCTCACGGAGCCGGGACCGGTCGCGCACCTCCCGATCGATCATTTCGACGGGCTGGTCACCTTCACGGAGCTGCCAAGCGACGGCCGTTGCGTCGCCAATATTTGGTTCTGACGACGGCTGGACGAGCGGGTGCTGGCCGCGGACGCGCCGTCCGCCTGTTCAGTGTCCCAAGCCTGGGCATCTTCCATAAGGCGGAAGGTCTTAGAGGCGCAAACCGGGCAACGTGAACACGCATGGAACACCAAGTGCTCCGTAGACAACAGTCTCACGTGAGACTTTCAATTCAGTCTCACGTTCCGGTCTCGTTCACGGTGTCTGTCTGCTAAGCTATTGAAATGATTGGTGGGTGATCACGGGCTCGAACCGTGGACCCGGTGATTAAGAGTCACCTGCTCTACCAACTGAGCTAATCACCCGCCGTCTAAAGATGGCGCGCCCGGAAGGATTCGAACCTCCGACCCCCAGATTCGTAGTCTGGTGCTCTATCCAGCTGAGCTACGGGCGCGCAATGCAAAACCGAAGCAGATCCACAACGTGTAGATCCGTCCGCATCGGCCAGCGACGTTCCCATATAGGCGGTCTGGGGTGAATGCAAGGACTATCGAGCGCCAGATCGTGGATGCAATACGCCGCGTCGCTCGGCCGTCGTTGCTCAGCCACCGCAGACCCCGTGGCGGCAGGACGCCCGCGGTCAACCGTCAACTGAAAGTCTTTGCCCGAGGCGACCCGCGAGGTCTTGAATGTATTGCCAGGCGACGCGACCTGACCGGCCGCCCCGGGTGACCTGCCATTCGATGGCCTCGGCGATCAGCTGCGGCTCGTCGATCTTCAAGCCGTGATGAGCGACATAGGCGCGGATCATGTCGAGGTAATCGTCCTGGCTGCCGTTGTGGAACCCGAGCCACAACCCGAACCGGTCCGACAACGAGACTTTTTCTTCGACCGCCTCGCTCGGATTGATGGCGGTCGAGCGCTCGTTGTCGACCATGTCGCGCGGCATCAGATGGCGACGGTTCGACGTCGCGTAAAACACCACGTTGTCGGGCCGACCTTCGACGCCACCTTCGAGCACGGCTTTCAACGATTTATAGCTGGTATCGTCTTTGTCGAATGAGAGATCGTCGCAGAAAACGATGAAGCGGTGCCGGCTCATCCGCATGTGGGCCAGGCAGCGTGGCAAGCTTTCGATGTCTTCGCGATGCAGCTCGACCAGTTTCAGGTCGTGGCGCGCCTTGGCCCGGACGAGCCCTTTGCGCACCTCCGCATGGGCCGCCTTGACCAACGACGATTTACCCATGCCACGAGCGCCCCAGAGCAAGGCATTATTGGCCGGCAGCCCGTCGGCGAAACGCCGCGTGTTGTCGAGCAATTGATCGGCCGCCCGCGAGATCGATTTCAAAAGGCTCAACGGCTGACGATTGACGTGGGGCACCGGCTGAAACGCCTCGGGGTCAGCGTGCCATACGAACGCCTCCGCGGCCTCGAAATCGGGCGGCGGGACTTTTGGCGGCGCCAAGCGATCGAGCGCATCGGCGATGCGGGCGAGCAAACCCGAAATGTCGGCTGTATCAGCTGACTTGAGCGTCGGCATAAGGCGTCTCCAAGGGCGGTTGCACGGGCGCTTCGCGAGGCTCAGCCATAGACCTTGTAAGCCGCATCGACACCGGCGCCCGCCGGCGCGGTGTAGCCGTTGCGTCGCAGCACCGCGTCCAGCGATGCAAGGCAGCGCAGAATGTTGGCTTTGCGACACACGTAGCCCATGGTGCCGATACGCCAGACTTTGCCGTGCAAGGGGCCGAACGACGTGCCGATTTCGATACCGAAGTCGGTAAGCATCTCCGCGCGCACTTTGTCGGGCGCGTGGATCTGCTCGGGTATCACGACACCGGTGACGTTGTTCATGCGATGGCGCGCGTCGCCATACAACTCGAGCCCCATCGCGGTCAGCCCGGCGCGTAACGCTGCGGAGGCTGTGACGTGACGGGCAATGCCGGCGTCGAGCCCTTCCTCGAGGACGACGCGGGCGCACTCGCGGGCGGCGTAAAGCATGCTCGCCGCTTCCGTGTGGTGATTGAGTGCCCGCGGTCCCCAGTAGTCCATGATCATGGCGAGATCGAAATAGTTCGACTGGATAATGGGGCCGTTACCCTCGATCAGATCGGGGGGCTTGATGCCGGCTTCGACGTGCTTGCGATGTTTCAGGATATCGGCAACGCGCTCGTTGAACGTGATCGGCGCGATGCCGGGTGGACCCGACAAGCACTTTTGCAGACCGGTTGCGGCCATGTCGATCTGCCAGGCATCGGTCTCGAATGCATTGCCGGCAAGTGACGCCGTACAATCCGTGAAGAAGATGGCATCGTTGGCGCGCGCGATCGGGCCGATCTGGTCGAGGGGCTGGAGCATGGTCGTCGACGTGTCGCCCTGGCACAAGGTGAGCAGGCGCGGCTTGTGTTTTTTCACCGCGTCTTCGATCTGATCGGGTGAAAACACCGTCCCCCACGCCGTCTCGACGGTCACGACCTTGGCGCCGCAGCGTTTGGCGATCTCGGTCTTCAAGTGCCCGAAGCGGCCGAAGATGCCGACGAGGACGGTGTCGCCGGGTTGGATGACCGAGGCCATGCAAGCCTCGAGCCCCCCGCGAGCAGTCGCATCGACACACATCGTCCATTCGTTCTTGGTCTTGTAGACCTGCCTGTACAAAGCCATCGTCTGGCTCATGTAACGCCGGAACTCGGGGTCGAATTGGCCTTGGATCGGCACCGACATGGCGCGCAGAACCCGGGGATAGAGGTCGACCGGCCCCGGACCCATCAGCAGGCGCGGGGTCGGGTCCAGGTCGCCATATGTTTCAGCGGTCATCGTCATTGCCCATGGATCGGTGAAGAGAGTCGACTACCCGACAGCCATCCAAAGCGCTAGCCGCAGGCACCTCCGGATCCTTTCGAACACGAAAACGCGAGCACCGCATCGGGGTGTGGTAATGTGATTGCGTGTCGATCCATCGCGCGCTAGCTTGTGGATATCTTGCAGGGGGCAAGATGAGCTGCGGGAACCAACACTTGGTTTTTGCGTTTCATTCTGACGGCCACTCCTGCGGATGTGTACAATGCGTGCAGAAACCGCCCCCCACAGCGCCTCCCGGGCGTTCGCTCCAGTCCGCCAGCTTCGGCGCGGCGATGTGAGCATTGAACGTCGTTTCGACCGTGCGGCGACGTCGAACGCGTTTTGGCGTGGTGGCTCGGGCCGCTCGTATCATGCGACCATCGAACGGTTTCAGGTGTGCAAAGCGCCAGTGCGCGCCGCCTACGTTCTTGTACGCCGCGATGCAGATGGTCGCGCCCAAGCCATGTTCGTCGGCTTGGCAATCAGCCGCGCACCTAGTGCCAATTTGGCGCGTATCCGTCAGCTGGGGGCGTTGTTGGACGCCAAAGAGGTGCATTGCATCGACCTCACGCATTGCGTCAGCTCGTTGGCCGCGAGGCGCATCGTGCGTGATCTGCGCGCCGCGCTCAATTGAGTTGCAAACAACTACAAACAACAGTGCTTTAATGTTCGGGCGAGTTGACCCCATTGTGCGCTGCACCTAAAGCGTAGGCTCCTCGAACCCGAAGACGAGCCATGCCGATCCCCGCCGCAGATATCGCCGCTAGTGCTGACGCGCGTGCGTGGCCGTTCGAAGAGGCACGTCGCCTGATCAGCCGCCTCGACCGCATTGAGGGCGGCAAAGATAAAACAGTAATCTTCGAAACGGG
>JANOAW010000062.1:0-5396 GCA_031411355.1 Hyphomicrobiaceae bacterium
CGAGGGCACAGCGATGATCTTTTCGTCGCCGCCCGCCTCGTCTTCCATGACGAGAACGCCGACGGGTCGGCAATTCATCACGGCACCCGGAACGATCGCCCGGGTGTTGCAGACGAGAACGTCGATCGGATCGCCGTCTGCAGACAGGGTATGGGGAACGAAGCCGTAGTTACCGGGGTAGCGCATCGGCGTATACAAAAACCGATCGACGAAGAGCGTGCCGGAGGCCTTGTGCATCTCGTACTTGATCGGCTCGCCGCCGACCGGAACTTCGATGACGACGTTGATGTCGTCGGGCGGGGATTTGCCGGTCGGGATTGCGTCGAGACGCATGCAGGGCTCCTCGGATTGGGCGTGTTCGTTGGGGCACTACCCGACCACGGCTGAGCTGTCACGCGGTTGCCCGCATGAAAGCCCGACCTCACTCGACGCACAGTCATTCAGCTCTCGGCCCTGATAACGAACATTGGGACGATTACGGGGTCAATTACGGGCGCTTTACGACAACGCCGTCGTCCTTGCATTTGTCGAACAGAAAGGCGTTGATCTCGCTCGTGCCACTGCGGGACACGACGCCAGATACTTTGTCGATGGCCATGATCGACGAGACCGCGGCGGAGGCGGCCGTCGAACCTTCGGTTTTGAGGCCGTCGAGCGCCAGCGATTTTGCCTCGCCCTTTTCGAACGTCACGACCGGTGCGACGACAGCCTTGACGGTGAACGCGATCGGTTTGCCGGCCTCTTTGTCGTCCACGTCACAGGTAATTTGATGCTCTGCAAAATTCGCCTTTCCGCTGGCGGCAGCTTTGGCGATTTCGGCGCGGTCGAGGTTGACGCCGAATGTGCATTTCATGTGCCCGTAGCCCCAGATCGTGCTGCCACCGACGATCTTCGACGTGATCTCGTCACGCAACCACGTCTTGACCACGTTGCATTTGACCGCATCTCCAGCGGCCGGTTCGGCGAACGCCTTGCAAATCGACACCTTGCAGTCGCGTCTGTCGGCTTTTTCCTTTTCCATTCGCGCGACGAGTTCGGGCGATGGCTGTGCCAGCGCGGCGGGTGCGAACGACACACAGAGTGTCGCGACAGCGACAACGGCGCAGTAAGAACGGATGGCCATGGAAGATCCCCGGTTGAAAGCTGAATATGACGTAAAGGTTCAGTCGGCATCGTGCATGCGGCATGATTCAGGCGGTATCGATGCGACATCGATCAATGTCGGCCACGGCGTCGCGCGCGAAATGGCCGACCTCGTGACGGGTCGTTTGCTTTGTTGGAGCCGCAATCGGCACACGCCACGACGCGGCGGAAGACGGTTACTCGGCGGGCTCCATTGGGCGGGTCGATTGAGCCTGATCGCCGGATATCATAGTCATCAACGTCTTGAATGCGATCTTCAAATCCAGCCAAAGCGACGCGTTCTCGACATACCAATCGTCCAGATCAGCCTTTTTCTCGCGATCGATCAAACGCCCGCCATTCACCTGGGCGTAGCCGGTGATGCCGGGCCGCACCATCAGACGGCCGCGCGCATCGTCGGGTTGATCGCGCGGCAGCAACGGGCGCGGGCCGATGAACGACATCTCGCCGCGCAAAACGTTGAACAGTTGAGGCAGCTCGTCCAGGCGCGAACGGCGCAGGATATGCCCGAAACGGGTCATGCGTTCGGCGTCGTTCCTGGAGCGGCCTGCCTCGTCGTAGGCAGACCCCATCGTCCTGAACTTCAGGACATTTATGGGCTTGCCGTTGCGGCCGGGGCGTTGCTGCCAGAACACCGGCCAGCCCTTCAAGTCAATGCCGTTGACAACGAACACCAAGACGATGATGGGCGCTAAAATGGTCACAGCCGCCAGTGCTGCGATGAAATCAAGCGGCCGTTTGATCGCGTGATACATTGGTGGCCGGACGGCTTGACGCGGTTGAGGCAGCGCCACCTGCGCGCTGTCGACCATCGACGGCCCGCGCACGTGACCCACGCGTGCAGACAGCCCATCGGCGTTGAAGAAATCATCGATCCGGTCGACCCGGATGTCGGAGGTATCTTGAAGGTACTGGAGTTTGATCTGGCCGTCGGGTGACAACGCCGCGAACGGCACAACCAGCAAGACCCGCGTTACGAAGACGCCGTGAACTTCGAGATCGCGGAGGATCAAATCCAGATCGGCGACATCTCCCAGAATACGATACGTGCCGAGGCTGCGTCCACCATGTTTCGGCGAATGACTGATGATACCGGCGATACGCGGCGCGCCGGAGTGAGCCTGCACATCGAGAAACAAGCGGCTGACCTCGTTCACACCGATGATGAGAACGCTCTCTTGAACAAAGCCGTTCGTGCTCGCGAGAGGCACGGGAACCGGCAGCGGGCGCATGGCCTGACGCCTGACATGCAGCAATCGCATGAAGTAGCGAGCGCTGACCATGGCGCCGAACATCAAGACGCCGTGCAGAACCGGAAGCGATCGCGCAACACCGTCCATGCGCGCCCAAACGAACGAGGCCGTCGTCGACAACGTCACGATCAAGACAGTCGCTGACAGGATCGGCACGAGGTCGGCCAATCCACTATAGCGCCAGATTGACGAGTTCAACCGGTGCGATATGATAATTGGGACGGCAACTGATATATTCAGCGAGATATATGGAATTAGATTGTCAAAGCTTTGCGTTTTCAATTCTAGATTGTCTCTCAAGACAACCGCCAAAACGGCTGTAATTGCGACAATTGCAAGGTCTACGAGTAACAAGTATGTGCGACGCACAACACATCTCCAAAAAACATGGATAATCCGACAAAGCGCGTCTACGTGCGGCGGTCAATTGCTGCAAACCAGAATTTCGGACGCCTGTTGCAAGTCGAGCGCAGACAGGTCGGTTTCATGATGATCCAAGCTCCCCGTGCGGGACATACGCCGAGTTCGGGCTTTTAGGCAAGGAACCCGGTCGCACAACTCCTCAACATGCAGCCAGAGGCCTGGCGACGTGATGCGATGGGGCGCCGCCCTGGCTCGCCTCCAAATCGTGTGCAAGATGCAGTGGCTTCAATTTGGACGACCGCACATGACAAGACAAAAATCGCCCGAAGACCTGCGATCGGCGCGCTGGTTTTCGCCCGACGACTTTCGTTCGTTCGGCCATCGCTCGCGCATGAACCAGATCGGCTATGCGGTCGAGGAGTTCACGGGCAAGCCGGTGGTCGCGATCATCAATACATGGTCGGATTTTGCCCAATGTCACGCTCACTTCAAGCATCGCGTCGACGATGTGAAGCGCGGGATCCTTCAAGCCGGCGGTTTTCCAGTCGAACTGCCGGCGATCTCGCTGAGTGAAAGTACGGTCAAACCGACCACGATGTTGTATCGCAATTTTCTCGCCATGGAGACGGAGGAACTGATCCGCTCGCAGCCCGTCGACGGCGTCGTGCTTATGGGCGGTTGCGACAAAACCACGCCCGGATTGATCCTCGGCGCGACCAGCGCGGGCGTGCCGGCCATCTTCGTGCCGGCCGGTCCGATGCTGCGCGGCAATTGGCACGGCAAAACGCTCGGTTCCGGCTCGGACGCTTTCAAGTATTGGGACGAGCGGCGCGCGGGCAATATCGACGTCAAGGCCTGGGGCGAGATGGAAATGGGCATCGCGCGCTCCTATGGCGTGTGCATGACCATGGGTACCGCCTCGACGATGACCGGTCTCGCGGACGTTCTCGGAATGTGCCTACCGGGGACATCGTCTATCCCGGCCGCCGACGCCAACCACGTGCGCATGTGTTCGGCCGCCGGCCGGCGCATCGTCGACATGGTCTGGGAAGATCTGACGCCGACCCGCATCATGACGCACGCCGCGTTCAAGAACGCCATCACCGTCGCCATGGCTATGGGCTGCTCGACCAACGCCGTTATTCACATCATTGCCATGGCACGCCGCGCCGGGCACGACATCGGCCTTGCGGACTTCGACGCCGCCAGTCGCACCGTTCCCGTCATCGCAAATGTGCGGCCGAGCGGCGACACGTACCTGATGGAGGATTTCTACTATGCGGGCGGCCTGCTCGGCTTGCTCTCGCGGCTGAAGGGCCATCTCGATCTGACGCAGATCAACGCCTCCGGCGAAACCTGGGCCAAGTCGCTTGAAGGCGCGGAAGTCTACAATGACGACGTCATCCGCCCCCTGGACAAGGCAATTTACAACGAAGGCGCGCTCGCGGTGTTGAAGGGCAATCTCGCGCCAGATGGTTGCGTCATCAAGCCAAGCGCATGCGCGGAGAAGTTTCTCAAGCACACAGGCCGTGCGCTCGTCTGGGACGACTACGCGGCGCTGAAAAAGGACACCAACCGCGAAGATCTCGACGTCACCGAGGACGACATCCTGGTGCTGCGTAACGCCGGCCCGCAGGGTGGGCCTGGCATGCCGGAATGGGGCATGCTGCCGATCCCGACCAAGTTGGTCAAAAAGGGTGTGCGCGACATGATCCGCATTTCCGATGCCCGCATGAGCGGCACGAGCTATGGCGCGTGCATCCTGCACGTGGCGCCGGAGAGCTATGTCGGGGGGCCGCTGGCGCTGGTGAAAACAGGCGACAGGATCACGGTCGACGTGGCCAAGCGCTCGATCCACCTTGAGGTGTCTGACGCGGAATTGGCCAAGCGGCGCGCAGCATTGACGCCCCCCGCAAAACGTTACGAACGCGGCTACGGCTGGATGTTCAGCCAACACATCAAACAGGCCAATGACGGCTGCGATTTCGATTTCCTGGAAACGGGGTTTGGCGCGCCGGTCAAGGAGCCGGAGATCAATTGAGTCCTCTTCCCACAACGGATGCCATCACGCCGCGCGCGTCGGGATCGACGAATAGTCCGTCTCGGCCTCGGCCTTCGACAGGTCGTACGCCGCTTGCAAATTCAGCCAGAAGAGCGGCGTCGCTGAGCAAGATCGCGATCATTGCGTTTTGGCTATGCTACTCACCAGCGCCCTTGCCCGCACAAACAAAAGACATCCCAGATTGCTACGGCGCCCAGCGAATGCAACTGGATTTCGACGGTTGGCCTTGGTCGATACCCAATCACGCTTTGGCTGGTTTGGTCGTCGAATTGCATCCGAAAGGTTCTGTGCCCTGCCGCTTTTGGTGGGCAGGCGGTGCGCAACGCATCCTCACGAGCGGCACTCGAGACGCCGATGTCCTCCTGATTGGCGAGGTTCATGACAACCTATGGCACCATGCCGTTCGTGCGAAGTTCCTCGCCCGACACCTGCGCACCAAACCCACCACCCTCATCTTCGAACACATTCGCGCCGACCAGGCCGCAGTGCTCATCCCCTTCAACTCCGGCGACCTGACAGCGACGTCGCGTGGCAGCGCGGCCGATCTGTTCAAGGCACTCGACTGGGACAATTCG
>JANOAW010000063.1:0-2345 GCA_031411355.1 Hyphomicrobiaceae bacterium
ACCTTTGCCGACCTGCTTCGGCGCGGCCGCCGTCATCACGAGATCCTCGGCGCCGACGGCCATCTGCATGGCCGGCGCTGTGGCGAACGTGACGGTTTCCGTGACCTTGTCGCTGCGGCGATAAGCTGACACGAGCGTGTCACCGAGCGCGCGCACCTGTTCGTCGGTGGACACATCGGCTGCCAGCGCCGTGTTGCCGCGCACCGTCGAGCGTGCCGGTGCGATGCCGCGCGTCAGTCCCTTGGAGACGAACTTCGTCACGACCGGCGGTGGCGTTTCGTCAGCGGCGTCGTCGAGGTCCTGATCCGAGGACCCAAGCCCGGTTTCGCCGACGATTTCGCGCGGGTCGACGTGGGCGAGATCATGCCGCTCGAGATACGAGACGGCGAGTTCGCGGAAGATGTAGTCGAGGATCGACGTGGCGTTCTTGATGGCCTCGTTGCCCTGTACGATACCGGCCGGCTCGAAGCGCGTGAACGTGAAGGCATCCACGTATTCGTCCAGCGGCACGCCGTATTGGAGGCCGAGCGAGACGGCGATGGCGAAGTTGTTCATCAGCGAGCGGAAGGCTGCGCCCTCCTTGTGCATGTCGATGAAGATCTCGCCGAGGCGGCCGTCGTGATACTCGCCGGTGCGCAAGTAGACTTTGTGCCCGCCGACAATGGCTTTCTGCGTGTAGCCCTTGCGTCGGCCGGGCAGCTTTTCGCGCTCGCGCTCGGTGACACGCTCGATGATGCGCTCGACAATGCGCTCGGCCACCACTTGTGCACGGACTTGTGCCGGCTGCGTCGCGAGCATCCGTTCGTCGGCTACGTCATCGTCGTCGTCATCGGCGAGAAGCTGAGAATTCAGCGGCTGCGACAGTTTCGAGCCGTCACGATAGAGCGCGTTGGCTTTGAGGGCGAGTTTCCACGACAGCATGTAGGACTGCTTGCAGTCGTCGACGGTGGCGTCGTTCGGCATGTTGATGGTCTTGGAGATGGCCCCCGAAATAAAGGGTTGCGACGCCGCCATCATGTGAATGTGACTCGCGACCGAGAGGAAGCGCTTGCCGGTCTTGCCGCACGGATTGGCGCAGTCGAACACCGGCAAATGCTCGGCGCGCAGGTGCGGCGCACCTTCGAGCGTCATGGCACCACAAACGTGTTCGTTGCAGGCGTCGATATCCTTGGCGGAAAAGCCCAAGTGCCTGAGGAGATCGAACGTCGGCTCGTTCAAGGTCGCGTCGGCAATGCGCAACGTCGCGGTCAGGAAGCTTTCACCCAGCGTCCACTTGTTGAACACGAACTTGATGTCGAAGGCGGTCTTGAGCGTACCTTCGAGCTTGTTCAAGGCTTCGTCGGTGAACCCCTTGGCCTTCAGCGTCGCGTGATTGATCGCCGGCGCCTGGCGCAATGTACCGTGACCGACGGCATAGGCCTCGATCTCGGCGATGTCGCTCTCGCGGTAACCGAGCGTGCGCAGAGCTTCGGGAACCGCCTGGTTGATGATCTTGAAATAGCCGCCGCCTGCGAGTTTCTTGAACTTCACCAGGGCGAAGTCGGGCTCGATGCCGGTCGTGTCGCAATCCATGACGAGACCGATGGTGCCGGTGGGTGCGACGACGGTGGACTGGGCGTTGCGATAGCCGTGCTGCTGGCCAAGGTCGATGGCGCGATCCCAGGCGCGCTTGGCGGCTGCCGAAAGGTTGGCATCCTTGATCGACGCATGATCGAGCGGCACCGGCGTGATCGACAGCTTCTCGTAGCCCGATGCTTCACCGTACGCGGCGCGGCGGTGATTGCGCATCACGCGCAGCATGTCGCCGGCGTTCTTGGCATAGCCCGGGAAGGGGCCGAGTTCGCGCGCCATTTCAGCCGAGGTCGCGTAGGCGACGCCGGTCATGATTGCCGAGATGGCGCCGCAGATCGCGCGCCCTTCAGCCGAATCATAGGCGATGCCAGCCGCCATCAGCAGACCGCCGATGTTGGCAAAACCGAGTCCGGTGGTGCGGAACTGGTAGGAGAGTTCGGCGATCTGGCGCGAGGGGAATTGGGCCATCATGACGGAGATTTCGAGCACGATCTGCCACAGACGGCAGGCGTGTTCGTAGGCGCCTGTATCAAAGGTGGCTGCCGCCATGCGTGTTCCGATCGCGCCGCCCTGCTGGCCGCTGCCGGCCAAGCGCTGCCCGCCCTGGCGGAACATCATCAGGTTCAACGAGGCGAGATTGCAGGCGGTGTCGTCGAGGAACATGTATTCCGAGCACGGATTGGAGGCGCGGATCGGGCCGGATTTTGGACAGGTGTGCCAATCGTTGATGGTGGTGTGGAATTGAATGCCCGGATCGGCTGACGCCCACGCTG
>JANOAW010000064.1:0-2471 GCA_031411355.1 Hyphomicrobiaceae bacterium
CGACTGGCACATCATGAACGGCGATTGGCCCATGCCGTTGCCCATGGTGCTCGGGCACGAGGCCGCCGGCATCGTCGAGGACCTTGGAGCGGGCGTCACAAACGTCAAACGAGGCGATCACGTCATTTTCTCGTTCCGCCCTAACTGTGGCCATTGCAATTACTGCTCCACCGGCCACTCTGTCTTGTGCATCGGCCACAACGACACGCCGCGCTGGCGCCTTCACGACGGCACGGCGCGGTTGAAGCTCAATGGTGAGCCGGTGAACCAGATGGCGCGCATCGGCACGTTCGCCGAGCAAGTCGTATGCCCAGCGGAGCAGGTCGTCCGGGTCCGTCCTGACCTGCCATGGGCGCACGCAGCCATCATCGGCTGCAGCGTTGCAACCGGCGTCGGCGCAGTCATCCGCCATGCCCACGTGGAAGCGGGATCGTCCGTGCTGGTGATTGGTTGCGGTGGCGTCGGGCTCAATGTCGTCCAGGGCGCGAAGCTCGCGGGCGCACGGATGATCATCGCCTGTGATCTGCTCGACAGCAAACTCGAGTTCGCGCGGCAGTTTGGTGCGACGCATACCATCAATGGCAAGACCGAGGATGTCGTGGCGCGCGTCAAGGACATGACCGGCCTCGGGGTGCAGTATGCTTTTGATGCCATCGGCACCTCGGCGACGACACGGCAGATCGTCGAAGCGCTGGCTCCGCGCGGACATGCTGTCATCGTCGGCATTCCGGCGTTCAGCGCTCGTGCCGAGGTCGCGCCGTCGGATATGGTGTACATGGAGAAGCGTCTGTCGGGCACATACTATGGCTCGATCCGCCCGACCGTTGACTTCGGTGTGCTGGCCGATCTGGCCATGGACCGTCGCATCAATCTCGACGAACTCATCAGCCGCACCTACCGCTTCAGCGACATCAACGATGGTTTCCGTTTGATGATGCAGGGGGCAGTGGCGCGCGGCGTCATCCTGTTCGATTGAGGCACATCATGACAGCGCTGCGAACCATCCATCTGAAGCTGCCGGCTGCGACCGAGGATCTGGCGCAACTCACGCTCGGCGATGTCGTCTACCTGACCGGGCGTGTGCACACGGCGCGCGAAGGTGTCTACAAGCGCGCGATCGAGGATGGCGTGCCCATTCCCGCTGACATAGGCACTGCGAGCTTTCACTGTTCGCCAGCCGCGAGTATCAATCACAACGGTGCGCCGAAAGTGGGTGCAGTGACAGCGACGGCGAGCTTCCGGTTTTCGAAGTGGATCGAGGGCTGGCTGAAGGCCTCGGGCTGCAACGTCATCATCGGCAAAGGCGGCATGACCAGCGCGGACTACAAGCGCGCGTTTGTTCCGAACAAGGCGATCTACCTGACGACTGTCGGCTATGGCACGGGCGCACTCCTCGGTCGCGGCATCAAGGATGTGCCTGCGACCCACTGGCTCGATGAACTGGGTCTGGCACAGGGAATCTGGGTGCTCGACGTCGAGAACTTCGGCCCCTTCCTCGTTGACAGCGACTTCGAAGGTAACTCGCTTTTCGAGCGTGAAAACGCCAAGATTGAACCTGGGATCAAGGCGCTCTATGCCGGTACGAAGCCGCCGGCGCTGCGCCGTTACGGGGAGACAGATCGCCGCGAAGACGAGGTGATCTGATCGCGGATTGGGGGCAAGATGTCATCGAGAGCAAACAGCTGACGAAAGAGGACCGGGTCTTAGAACGGTCTCGTGTGGGGGGCGATGCGCGTTAGTCGACAAAGTATCGTAATGACTGTGACCTTGGTCGCGGTGCTGGCCCTCTGGTGGCTCGCGACTACGGGTCTCAAGCTGATCAATCCGCTGCGACTGCCGAGCCCTGACGAGGTGTGGTCGGCCGCGTGGCAGATCATGACCAAAGGCTTTGCCGGCGGCACGCTTTGGATCCAGGCGCTGCATAGCCTGCAGCTCGTCGCGAAAGGCTTCGCCGTTGCAATCATCACGGGCGTTCCACTCGGCCTGCTGATGGGCTGGAGCCGACGGGCTGAGATTCTGCTCAATCCAACATTCCTGCTCCTTCGGCCTATCCCAGCACTGGCCTGGATTCCGCTCGCGATCGTCTGGTTCGGCCTTGGAGACACGGGTAAGATTTTCACGCTGTGGCTCACGGCGTTCGTGCCCAACGTGATCAACACGTTCATGGGCGTGCGACACGTTGACTCTGTGTTGATCGCGGCAGCGCGGACGCAAGGTGCCTCGACCGGACAGGTCATCCGACATGTGGTCGTGCCCGGTGCGATGCCGCACATCTTCACTGGCCTGCGGTTGTCGTTGCAGGCGTCGTGGACGACGCTGGTTGCAGCCGAGCTTGTCGGCGCGTTTTTCGGGCTTGGTCGCGTGCTCAATGTCGCGGGACAGGACATCTACCCCGGAATGATCATCGTCGGCATGGCGGCCATTGCGGTCTGTGGTGCGGCGACCACATGGCTGCTCGGGCTGGTCGAGCG
>JANOAW010000065.1:0-2643 GCA_031411355.1 Hyphomicrobiaceae bacterium
GCCGGCGCGCGGCGGACGCGCGTCATCGAATATGTCTTGCAAGGTCATTCTATTTTATTCTTGACCAACGCCGCTTCACTTGGACCGATCGCCGGCGCCCGGGCGATTTCAACGGCGAGGTCTCTTGGCAATCCGGTCGAGATCGGCCCGATCTCCGACGTCGCGCGCACGATGTAGTGGGGTGGATCGATGGCGATAACGCCGTCGAACTCGACGCCTTCGCGCGAGACGAATTGCAGACGCTGCATCGCCGTCGCGTCTTGCGTCCAGAACAGTTCCGCCGCGACCACTTTGCCCGACCTCAGGATCGGGCCGTCGAACGTGCCATAATGCAGGCGTCCGCTTTCGAGCAGTTTTTCGAGAAGCCTCGTCGTGCCTAGATCGGGCAGGAGCGGCACCGAAATCGAGGGATAGCCGTTCGAGCGTGCCAGATGATCGAGGCCGCGCAACAGGGCGATATCGCCTTCGGTCGCGTACTTGGCGTTTTGTTTCTTCAACCGGTCCCAGTGCGCGGGATCGACCGGACGCGGATCGCGCACATCCGATTTTGTGGGCTGCACCGTCACCACGGTGATGCGTGCCAGTCCCGGAGATGGGTCAACCGACAGGACGAACCGGAGGGCACGTCCTGTCGACGACGGCACACTGACTTTGCGATCGACTGACACTTTGGCGATACGTTCAAGCCATAGTCTGGTTCCCGGCTGCAGGCCGATCTGCGGCCGCGCCGATACGGCTGGGTCTCCCGGCGCATCTTCTTCAGGGGCGGCAGACGGCGCCGTCTGCTCCAATTCAATGATCCGCACGACCAGCGCCGCCGCAACGTGCTTGCAATTGCTGCTCATGGGGCATGTGCAATAGCCGCGCACATGCAATTTCGTGCCCGTTCGCGAGAGCACGATGTTCTGTTGGTAACTCCGACCCTGATCGCCAAGGACGGACGATGAGATCCGGGCGCCGTCAGCGGAAACGGTCGAGCGGCGAACGCCACCTCTGCGGGCGATCTCAACGCCGCGTTTGATGACGTCGGCACCGACGGCGCTGATCAAGTCCGGTGCGTTGAACACCAGGCTCGAGGCGACCGGTCGCATGAAATCGATGAGATCCGACATGACGAGCAGTGCTCCACCGATTCGTCGGTGCGTCCAGCGCCCCGCCGAGTCGTCCCCTCGACGCTTATGGCCGCGCCTCGCCGCGCGCAAATACCGCGACGAGGTTGTCACCGTTTTCCACAGGTCGGCATCGCGTCGACACGTCACCGCGCCTGAACGCGGGTCGCGACTTTCCGGCGACGTGCCAATTTGCCCAAGAGCGGGATGAGCACCATCGATAGCGTGGTGATGGCAAGAACATGGCTCGCCAACCCCTTGTCGATCACACCGAGCGAGGCCGCCATGCCGATGCCGACGAAGGCGAATTCACCACCTGGACCGAGCAGCAATCCCGCTTCGATGGCGGCAGGCACACCGAGCCGGAACAGGCGGATCAGGCAACCCGCGATGAGGGCCTTGACGACCACCAGCCCGACGATTGCCGCAGCGATGGTCGCGGGTGCCCGCACGACATCGTGCACGTCGAGACCCATGCCGACGGAGAAGAAGAACACACCGAGCAACAGATCTTTGACTGGCTCGATGGCGTGCTCGATCGCCTTACGATGCTCCGTTTCAGCGAGGAGCAATCCCGCGACGAAGGCACCGAGCGCCATCGACAATCCAGCCTGCGCCGCGACCACTGCCGCGCCGACGACGACGAATAACGTCAGCGCGATAAACGTCTCGGGTGAAGCCATGGCGGCGACCAGACGATACAGCGGTCGCAAAAATAGCCGCCCAACGATCACCAGCACGCAAATCGCCGCCGCGGCCTGTGCCAAGGCGATGCCGATCGTCGGCCAGATGCCGCCGACCCCATCGGCGCCGAGGATCGAAATGAACAGGAGGACCGGGATCACCGCGAGATCCTGCGCGAGCAGGATAGCGAAACTCGCTCGCCCGGTGCCCGAATTCAGGCGCCCTTGATCCGCCAGCAGCTGCAGGACGACAGCCGTCGACGACAGCGCCAGACACGCCCCGACGACAACCGCAGAACGTGGCGACAATCCGACCTGTGTCGCCAGCGCCGCAAGCGCTGCCGTCGACAAGCCGACCTGTAGGGCGCCGAGACCGAACACCAGCCGCCGCAGATGCACGAGGCGCGAATAGGACAGCTCCAATCCGATCAGAAACAGCAGGAACACGATACCGAGTTCTGCAATCCCCGCGATCGGTTTCGGGTCGGTGATCGTGATCCAGTAGAGCGCGGGAACGTCGGTGACGAACCGACCGAGGCCAAGTGGACCAAGAACGGCGCCGGCCGCAAGAAACGTGATGACGGAGGAGACACCGATCCGTTTTGCCAGTGGGACCAGCACGGCCGCCGTGCCCAGTACGATCATACTGTCGCTGTAAGCGTCGAGGTTGATGGCGGCGGCCATGTCACTCCGCGGGCTCTATCGCCACAAAACAAATCAAGCGCCCGGTCGGGCGAACCGTGGCGCTTGAGGGCGCTCAGTTCAACGTGCGCTGCAACGCCATTTGCCCGGGCTACGTACACACCAGTCTGGTCGAAAACCAAATCCCCGACACGATGAAGGCGCGCAAC
>JANOAW010000066.1:0-3383 GCA_031411355.1 Hyphomicrobiaceae bacterium
AGCCAGGATGTCTTGAGCCGCGCTGAGGGCGAGAGCTTGATGTCGTCGAAGGCTTCCATCAGATCGCCGAACACGGTGCCTTGCGCGCAGCCGGACGTCTGCACTTTCTTCCTCAGCTTGTCTTCGAAATCGGTCTGGCGGCTGGTGCGCACCACGACTGTGCGGATGTCCTCATCGTAGTCGATCGCCGTGATATCGTCCGCCGCCGTCAGCATGTTCTGATTGAGGAGATAGCCGACCGCGAGCAGGTCCGGATGGTCGCCGATGGTCATCATCGTGACCACTTCGCGGGCATTCAAAAACAGCGTCAACGGCCGTTCCTGCACGACAACGGTTTCAACGCGTCGCCCCTCGTGATCGAGACCGACGACCGTCTCGTACAAGCGTGCGTCGTCGACGGGTGGGCGCACGGTGAATTCAGTCAGTAACTTCGACATGGTTTCAAACCTGTGCCAGCATCTGCGCAAGCGCTCTAGCATCGCCGACACCGGCTGCGCAAAACCGACTCGGCCGACGAAGCTGTTCTCACGTACGCGTGTGTCGTAAATCCCCGATTTCCTTCCGCAGCCGAACTGAACTAGAAGCGCTGCCGGCAACGCCGCTTCCCCGCGCGGCGGTCCTCGATCGATTACAGGCCGCCATGAGCGAAACGAAACCCGTCGTCCCCGGCTTCGTCGGCTCCGACACTGAGCGCGCAGATGCCGTTGCGGTTGCATTGGCGACGGCCGATCGTGACCGGGTCGTGCACCTCGTCGCCGGATTGCAGGCGCCCGACCTCGCCGATTTGATTGTCCTTCTCGGGCCGTCCGATCGCGTGCAGTTGATCCAGACCCTCGGCACGGATTTCGACTACGAAGCGCTGTCCGAACTCGACGAAGCCGTGCGCGATGAATTGTCCGAAAGCCTGCCCAACGATCTCATCGCCCGTGCGGTGACGGCACTCGACACGGACGATGCGGCCTACGTCATCGAGGGCATGGAGGACGCCGACAAACAGGACGTCCTCGCACAGATGCCACGCGCCGAGCGGGCCGCCGTCGAACGCAACCTCGACTATCCCGAGGAGACGGCCGGACGCTTGATGCAGTCTGAGTTCGTAGCTGTGCCGCCATACTGGTCGGTTGGCCAGGTGATCGACCATATGCGTGAAGCGGCGGATCTGCCGGATACGTTTTCCGACATCTTCGTCGTCGATGCCACACATCACGTGCTCGGCTCGCTCGATCTATCCCGCTTGTTGCGCACCAAGCGGCACGTCATCATCGACAAGTTGATGCAGAGCGACGGCAAACCGTTGCTCGCGACCGCCGACCAGGAAGAGGTGGCACGCCAATTCGAGCGCTACGACCTTCGTTCAGCCCCCGTCGTAGATGCCAACCAGCGCCTCGTCGGCGTCGTCACGGTCGACGACGTCGTCGAAGTCCTGGAGCGGGAAGCCGACGAGGATGTGCGCCGACTTGCCGGTGTCGGCGACGAAAGCATCAACGATCCCGTGCAGGCCATTGCGCCGACCCGCTTCGCCTGGCTGTTCGTCAATCTGCTGACGGCAATTCTGGCTTCGGCCGTCATCAAACAATTCGACGCCACCATCGAACAAATGGTGTCACTCGCAGTCTTGATGCCGATCGTCGCCTCCATGGGCGGCAATGCTGGCACGCAAACCATGACCGTGTGCGTACGCGCGTTGGCGACCCAGGAATTGCCGCACGCAAAAGTCCCGCGCATCGTCTTCCGCGAAGTCGCTGTCGGCCTGCTCAACGGCGTGGCCTTCGCCCTGATCATGTCCGTCATCGTGCTGGTCTGGTTTGGCCCGAGCAAGCTCGGCCTGGTGATCGGCGCCGCCATGATCATCAATCTGGTGGCGGCAGGCCTGGCCGGCGTTTTCATTCCGCTCGCGCTTGCGCATTTCCGCTTCGATCCCGCGGTCGCCTCGACGGTGTTCGTCACCACCGTTACGGACGTGGTCGGGTTCTTCGCGTTTCTGGGGCTGGCGTCGCTCTGGCTCCGCTGAGTTCGCCGACCATCGCGACATTGCCTCTTTCACCCGACGTCCGGCGTGCTAAAGCGCGGCCATGTCCGACACGTCATGGAATACGCTCTCCAAAGAGGCGCTCGCCGCCGGCGAAACCTTGTTCCGCCGTCCGTTCGAGTTCTGGAAGAGTGTGCCGACCTTGGATTGGCTGCCCGAGGCCGATCGGCCGGAAATTGCGTTCGCCGGTCGATCAAACGTCGGTAAATCAAGCTTGATCAATGCGTTGTGCCGACACAAGGGGCTCGCACGCACATCCAATACGCCGGGCCGCACGCAGGAACTGAACTATTTTCGCCCGCCCGAATTCCAGATGTATCTGGTCGACATGCCCGGTTATGGCTTCGCCGAAGCACCAAAAGCCAAGGTCGACGCGTGGAACGAGGTCGTGCGCGATTATCTGCGCGGCCGGCCGACGCTCCGCCGTGTCATTCTGCTGATCGACGCGCGGCATGGCATCAAGCCGCCCGACCGCGAGATCTTTGCCTTGTTCAAGGATGCCGCCGTCACGTTCGAGGTCGTACTGACTAAGATCGACAAGCTCAATGCACACGAAGCGGCCAAGGTCGAGGCCGAGGTCTTGACGGCCGTCACCCGCGAGCCGACGGCGTTCCCGCGCGTGGTGTCGACATCGTCCGAAACGGGCGCCGGCATTGATCGTTTGCGCGCCGAGATCGCGGAAGCAGCTGGCTTCGAGGCCTGATCTTCAAGGCCTGATCTTCAAGGCCACATCTTCAGGGCCACATCTTCAGGGCCTGACCTTCAAGGCAACCTTCGGCTCGGCGACCACGACCTTTGCCGGTCTCAGCCGCCCGCGTGACGCGCATCGTAGGCGAGCACGGCATCGAGCAGCACTTGCGTTCCCGCAGCGCAGTCGCGCCGTGACGCTGATTCGCTTTCGTTGTGCGAGACACCACCCGCGCACGGGACGAAGATCATTGTGGTCGGCATGACGCGGCTCGCGTAGGCGGCATCGTGACCGGCGCCAGAGACCATGTCGCGGGTCGTATAGTGCGATTTTCGAGCAGCCGCCCGCACGCACGCGATCAATTCAGGTGTGAACCGCACCGCGGGCTGTGTCCAGATGCAGGCCTCGTCCCACGTGAGTTGCATCGGCGCCAGAACCTCGGTGAGCGAGCGACGAAAATCGGCCTCCATCGCAGCCACCACGGTGTCGTCGGGATGGCGCAGATCGACGGTGAAGAACACCTCGCCCGGAATGACGTTGCGGCTGTTGGGACGGTTCTCGATCAGGCCGACCGTCGCGACCGCGTCTCGATAGGCGTGACCGATCGCATCGATGCGCTCGACCACACGCGCCGCACCGACCAGGGCGTTGCGGCGCAAAAACATC
>JANOAW010000067.1:0-5176 GCA_031411355.1 Hyphomicrobiaceae bacterium
GCGCCAGCACGGAGCCGATGCTGTCGGCGATGTAACGCTCGGTGTCATAGAGTGGAATGACGACGCTGACGGCTGGGGTTTGGGTCATGAAAACTCCGGTCGACGCTTGCGCGTGAGAAGACGCAGCACGACGCCACCCGATGCGCGCGGCTTGGCGAGCAGATGCAAAGGAGCTGCGCGGAAGGCGAGCGCCAGATGATGGCGCGCGATCGCCGACGGCAGCGACAGCTGCAGCGCCCGGCGGGCGAGATACAGATCTTCGGCTGCCATCGCGCGGGCTCGATTGAGGGCAACGAAAGCCGGGTGTTCGAACGACAGCCGGTCAAGCATGGCGATGAAGCCGCGCCGCATGCCGTCGAGATCGGAGGCGAGGCCGGTGCTGGAGATGCGATAGTCGATTGTGGCGCGGTCACACCCGCGCATGTGTATGCCCGTGAGGGCCGCGCGCACGAGCCAAGCGTGGTCTTCACTGCGCTTCAGAGCCATATCGAACAGCCCCGTGCGCTCGAATGCGGCACGCCTCACGACCCACGTCGACGTGGTCGCGGTCGGGTTGGACACGGCCAATGCCGCAGCTGTCAGACGCGCGTGTGACGGGCGTGAGCCACCGACGACGGCGCAGCCCTCATCGATATAGCGTGCGGCGCTGAACGACAGGTCGAGATCGGTATCGTCGGCGAACGCTGCCAGATGGACATCGAGATGCTGTGGCGGCCACAGATCGTCGGCGTCGAGGAAGGCGAGATAGGGCGCGCAGGCAGCGGCGATGCCGGCATTGCGTGCCGCTGACACGCCGGCGTTGGCCTGTCGAACCAGATGGATGCGGTTGTCAACTGCCGCCATGTCGGCCGCGATGGCGGAGGTCGCATCGGTCGATCCGTCGTCGACGACGATGATCTCGATTCGTCTGTTGGTTTGCGCACGCGCCGATTCGAGTGTCGCTCGCAGTGTGCGCGCGGCATTGTAGGCCGGCACGATCACCGACACCTCGACTGCTGAACTATTGCCGTCGCTCATCACGGACGCCCGACCTCACCGGCCGTATCCTTCTATCAACGAAGCGAAGATCCGGTAAACGCCGCGATCGTTACCGAGGCATGAACGACTTCGTCGGCATTTGCGTCTGCGTTTCGACGCCGTGTTCAAACTGCATGACTAGAGTGAGCGACGCTGCGAGGGGCATATGGCCTCGCGCAGATGAGTAAGCGTCATGCGTGCCTCGACCACTGCGCAGCCAATCCGGCCGATGTCCGCGGGTCTGTTCCAAGCCGCGGACGTGTCGTCTTTGCTATGGTCGTCCCGCGCAGCGAGCAGTCCCCGGCTCTCGTTGTTCGGGCTCGAATTTGAAAACACCACACTCGACGGAGCCGTTGCCGATACCCTGTCGGCGGCAGCCGCCGGCACGCGACGCCAGATCGTGTTCGTCAACGCGCATGTCGTCAACACCGCGGCCACCGACCCGGCCTATGCCCAGGTCCTTGCCGACGCCGACTATCGCCTGTCGGACGGCAGCGGCATGGCGATCGCTGCCAAATGGGCCGACGTACCTTTCATCGCCAATACGAACGGCACCGATTTCTTTCCATTGCTGTGTCGCCACGCCATCGATCGCGGGCAAAAAATCTTCCTGCTCGGCGGCGCGCCGCGTGTAGCTGAACTCGCAGCCGAGACCATCACGGCGGCTGGCTACGGCGACGCCATCGCCGGCACGCATCATGGGTACTTCGCGCAAGGAAGCCGCGAGGAAGCCGACGCCATCGCCGCCATCAACGCCTCCGGCGCGACGATCTTGCTCGCAGGCCTGGGCGTGCCGTTGCAGGACGTGTGGCTGGCGCGCAATCGGGGCCGCTTGACGACACCCGTCGTCGCAGGTGTCGGCGGCCTGTTCGACTTCTTCGCTGGCCGCGTGTCACGCGCGCCCATGCTGCTTCGCTCTCTCGGGCTCGAATGGACGTGGCGGTTGAAACAGGAGCCGGGCCGCCTCTGGCGCCGCTACCTCCTTGGCAATGCCGTGTTTCTCGCCCACGCGGCTCGAGAAGCCGCACACCGCCGCCGCAACACACTGGCGCGCGCCTGAGGTTGGCGGCGACACCACGATGTCGCTCGTCGCTGCATCGATCAGAACGAAAACGGGCCTCGCGGCGATGTGCTGCGAGGCCCGTTTTGTGCAGGATGAAGCGGTCGGGAGACCATCACCGCAGTCAATGTGCGCTTTTGCGTCACACCCGTCTACGTCGACGT
Organism: Hyphomicrobiaceae bacterium; assembly: GCA_031411355.1. Lineage (GTDB taxonomy): Bacteria > Pseudomonadota > Alphaproteobacteria > Rhizobiales > Hyphomicrobiaceae > JABFRJ01. The sequence continues at coordinate 2,242 of JANOAW010000067.1, forward strand.
TGCGCAACATGCCCTTGCCTTCATGGCAACGTGTTGGAATGAAATTGTTCATTGCTTTGCAACCAATTGTCCGGCGAGGGCGACCCGGCGCGCGCGATGCGCTACGCAGGGCGATGAGTCGGGAGCAGTGTCATGGCCGCCAAGCCATCATCGGTACCATCGACAGGTCGCAAGCGCGCGTCGCTCGCGCTCGATGCGTTCGTGTGGCCGAAAGGGGTGACGCCGACACCTGAGTATCTCGCAGCCGCCCGGCATATGGTCGAGGGCGATGGGCATCTGTTCGTGACCGGTCGCGCCGGCACGGGCAAATCGACGTTGTTGCGTGCCATTCGCGACAACATGGGCGACGAGGTCGTGGTGGTCGCGCCGACGGGCCTTGCAGCCGTCAATGTCGGCGGCCAGACGATTCATTCGTTCTTCGGCCTGCCGCCCCGGCTGCTTCGACCCGACGACATCAAGCGCAGCCGCAATGGCCGCGTTATGCGTAAACTCACCCATCTCGTCATCGACGAGGTCTCGATGGTGCGCTCGGATCTGATGTGGGGCATCGATCAATCACTGCGCATCAACCGGGGGCGCCCGCGCGAGCCGTTCGGCGGCGTTCGTCTGATGTTGTTCGGCGATCTGCATCAGTTGCCGCCGGTCGTGCAGGAACACGAAGTCGGCGATCATCTCGATGAAACCTTCGGTGGCCCCTTCTTCTTCTCGGCGCCGGGGCTGCGAGAGGGAGACGGCACGCGCTTGCTGGAGCTGTCGCAGGTGTTTCGACAAAGCGAGGGGCCGTTGCTGACGGTGCTCAATCGCATGCGCGACGGCGATATCACGCAAGCTGATTTCGAGGCCGTGAACACTCGCGTGGTGCAGATCCGCACATTGTCGGAGGGCGATCCGTACGTCATCCTGACGCCGACCAACGCTGCCGCCGGTCGCATCAACCAAGCGTACTTGAATGCGTTGAAGACGAAAGCCTTCACCTACAAGGCGACGACGACAGGCGAATTCAAGGACAGTTCTTTTCCGACCGAGACGGAATTGACGCTGAAAGTCGGCGCCAAGGTCATCTTGTTGCGCAACGATGCCGACAGGCGCTGGGTCAACGGCTCGGTCGCACGCGTCTCCAAGTTGAGCGAGACGGCGGTGTGGATCGAAATCGGCGGCATCGAGTATGAACTCGAATCCGTGTCCTGGGAAAACCGCCGCTACGCCTTCGACGTCGGCCAGGACAAAGTCGTCGAGACGGTCGCGGGTACGTTCAAGCAGTTTCCCCTGAGGCTTGCGTGGGCGCTGACCATCCACAAGTCGCAAGGCCTCACCCTCGACAAAGTCTATATCGACCTGACCGGCGGCACGTTCGCGCACGGCCAGGCTTACGTGGCGCTATCGCGCTGTCGCACGCTCGAAGGCCTGGCCTTGAAGCGGCCGTTGACGCCGCGCGATGTTCTCTTCGACCGCGCGGCCATGGGCTATCGGGATATGTTTCCGATGTTGACGTCACAGCTGGCGACGTCCTGAGTAGCAGTCCACGAGGTCTACATGCCCGAGTTCACGACCCGTCGGCGGGTGCCCTACAGCCCGGCCGAGATGTACGCCCTGGTGGCGGATGTGGAGCGGTACCCGGAATTTCTGCCCCTGTGCGACGCCCTTACGGTCCGATCACGGTCGGCTTATGGCGATGGCGAACAGCTCGTGGCCGACATGCACGTCGGCTATCAGATGATCCGCGAACGCTTCGCGAGCCGCGTCGTGCTCGACCCCTTCACACCGGCCGTCACCGCTGAACACGTCGACGGGCCCTTCACGCACATGACCAACCGTTGGCGTTTCACGCCCGATGGCACTGGCTGCGAAATTGAATTCTACATCACGTACGCCTTCAAGAACATGATGCTGCAGATGCTGGTCGGAGGCCTGTTCGAGCAGGCCTTCCGCAAATTCGCCGACGCCTTCGAACAGCGCGCACGCGCCGTTTACGGCCCGCGCTGATCCCGGCCGGATCAGGCCGTTTTGGGCTGAAAACCACGCTTCGCCAACAGCGCGCCGGTGTCCGGCAACTTACCTCGAAACGCGATGTAGGCCGCATCCGGCTCCTGTCGCCCGCCCGCTGAATATATGTCGTCGTGCAGCCGCTTGGCGACGCCGGGATCGAACACGTCGCCGGTTTCTTCAAAGGCGCGAAATGCGTCTGCATCGAGAACTTCCGACCACAGATAGCTGTAGTATCCGGCGGCGTAGCCACCCATGATGTGCTGGAAGTGCGTCGGCCGGTGGCGCATGCCGATTTCAGCGGGCATGCCGATGCGATCGAGACAGGCGCGCTCGGCCGAATCGACGTCGATGTCGGCTGCAGTGTTGGTCCCACGCGTGTGCAGGTCCATGTCGATGTAGGCCGACGCCAGGAATTCAACCGTCGAAAAGCCCATGTTGAAAGCGCGCGCGGCCTTCATGCGCCGAACCAGATCGTCGGGCATCGGTTTGCCGGTTTCGACGTGGGTCGCAAAAGTCTCGAGCACGTACGGCGTCGTCAGCCAGTGTTCGTAGAGTTGAGACGGCAGTTCGACGAAGTCACGCGCGACCGATGTGCCCGCGATCGAGGGATACGTCACGTCGGAGAGCAGTCCATGCAGCGCGTGGCCGAATTCGTGGAACAAGGTGCGCGCATCTTCAAGGCTGATCAGCGCCGGTTTGCCCGGCGCAGGCTTGGCGAAATTGCAGGTGTTGGTGATGATCGGCCGCACGCGACCATCGCTGGTCGGCCCAAGTTGCGGGCCGATTTTGTGCTGGCCGCGCAGAGCCGACATCCATGCGCCCGATCTCTTGGACGGCCGGAGAAAATAATCGCCGACGAACAAGCCGACCAGTGAACCATCGCCCTTGAACACCTCCCACGCGCGCGCCTCGGGGTTGGCAAGCGTCACTCCCCGCAGTTCCTTGAACG
>JANOAW010000068.1:0-3469 GCA_031411355.1 Hyphomicrobiaceae bacterium
CGATCGAACGTCTCGATCTCCGTCGCACGCACCGAAATGCGGCGAACGTGGCCCTGCTGATCGCCGACCACAATCCAGTCCCCGACCTTGATCGGGCGCTCGATCAGCAAAATCAGGCCGGACACGAAATTGTTGACGATCGACTGCAGGCCAAAGCCGATGCCGACCGAGAGCGCACCGGCGACGATGGCGAGATTGGTGACGTCGAAACCCGCGAACGATACGGCGACGAGAGCTGCGAGAATGATACCGCCATAGCCGATGGCCTGATCGACGGAATTGGCGATGCCGGTGTCGATCTTGGCGTTCTGAGCCACCCGATCGCGCAGCATGCGTTGCACGAGCCGCGTGAGAAACAGCAGGAACGTGAACAGCGCTATGCCGAACAGAATGCGGGCGAGTGAAATCTTGAAGCCGCCGATCTCGAAGCCGAACAGCGCGTTTTTCATCCAGTCGCGGATATCGGGCGCAGCAAAGCCCCACTGCAGCAGCAACAACGGTAAGGCGACGACGGCCAGAGCGATGCTCAGCGTGATCTCGATCAATTTGGCGAACTGCCATTGCCGCGACCGCTCCATGTGGAAGCGGCGCTCCATCATGGCACCGATGCGGCTCGGCTGACCGAGGCGTTCGCGCGTCACCGCGCGTATGGCGAGATAGGCCAGGAGACTGATGGCGAGTACCGCGCCCGACAGCACCACCTGCTGAGATATGAAGCGGCCGAGGGCGACATAGCCGAGCGCAGACGCCACGAAAATGCCGATGGCGATCATCCACAGCGGCACCTTCACCCAGTAGGGCTTGTGCCGGCTGATGTTGTTCATGTCGATTTTTTCGACACCGTTGACCGCCCGCAGCGGTCCCATCTGCGGCACTATAGGGGTCAGCAGAATGGCGCCGAGCGTCAACGCCGACATGGTATTCGACAGGAACGTCTGGGCGACCGTGATGGACAGCGGCACGTAGATGGCGCGGCCGAATTCGTTCAGGACGTTGTCGATGACGTAAATGGCGACGAACACCATGACGGCATACAACAAGCGTCGCGCAGTGCCGTCGTCGACTGGAATAATGCGCCACGCAGGTTCTTTGGGCGCCAGCAGCGCGCGCGAAACCGCGACGGTCGCGACGAAGATCATGGCGCCCTTTAGCAGCGCTTCGGCCGGTTTCTCCCATGGCGAGAACAGCAGATCGAGCGAATCGAAGGCGGTGTATGTCAGCATCAACGCCCCGAGCGGGACCAGCATGCGGGCTGGCGCCACCCAGGCAGCACTCGCGATACGGTCGAAGAACGTCGGGATTGGATCGACAACGCGACGGCGTTGAATGATCAGCTTATCGACAAACCACCAGCCAAAGCCACCGAGCACCAGAATGGTGGCGAGCATCGGCAGCAAGGACCCGGCCTTGCGCCCGGCCCAGGCCGACCAGTCGCCGCCGTAGTACTTAGATCGGGAAACGACCGTCGGCATTCTCTCGCCGACTTCGCGCATCGCGGCCGGCATGACCGGGCTCGACCTCCGTTCGAACAAGTTGCGGGTGAAGGCCTGATAGCGGATCACCGTAATCCGATCGATCAGCTGTTTGGCTCGGACCCATGCCAGTTCAGCTGTTTTGATGGCACTGTCGAAACCGCCGGCGATCGCGTTCAGCCGTGCGCGTTCAGCGGCGACGGCTGGACTTTCGGGGGGCTGGCCGGCCCCTGGCAAAGGGCCGAGCTGCGTGATCTGGCTGCGCACGTCGGCGAGTTGGGGGCGCAGTTGCTCAGCTGTCGCGGTCGAATCGTAGATGATCTGCTCGACGGTTGCGCGGACACGCTGGAGATCTGTCTCGATCTCTTTCAGTTGCTGCAATGATTTTTCGGCCGCTTCGATGCTTTTTGCCAAGCGCTCGACAGGATCGAGGATATCCCGCGACAAACCCGGCGGATGCACGACGGCTGGTGTTGGTGCGGCCGGCTGGCTGACCGCGGGCGGTGTCGAGGTCGGTGCGGACGGGCCGGTCGCCGACGGCGACGAAGGGGTAGTCGTCGGCGGCGCGCTCGGCGACGGAGGGGTCTGAGCCGTCAAGGGAGACAGCGACCACACCAGAGCCGACAAGACCGTGACCCATGCAACGCAACGCTTTGCCATCACTCCGACACCCGACTGTTGATTGGTACTGTTGGTAGGTTGTGCACTTCACGCAACGTGCAGCCCGGGCAAACGAGCCTGCTCGAATGTTCTATGATATCGCCCGCGATCGAGATCCCGGTCTCGCCCCAATACGCGCGCTCCGATAGCAGACCGAGCCGGATATGTCTCGGTGTTCGGCCCAGTCCTTTTGGCCCAGTCCTTTTGGTCATTCGCCCGCGGCTTGTGGCGCAGCGGTGGTGGCGCGCTGCGGGCGAGTGGCAAACGTCGTTACGGGTTGCGCCGTGTCGGCGGCCAACGTCGGGCGCCCCCGCGCGGTGGCTGCGGCGGCACCGATCCGGTCCTCGATCACCAGATCGACGGGCCCCCCGGTCATGATCAAGTGTTCGACATTGTCCCGGCGGACGATAATCAAGCGGCGTCGATTGTCGACCCAGGCCTGTTCGACGACTTCGAGCCGCTTTTCTGGTTTCGGCCCGAACAAACCCGACCCCGCGCCGCCTCCCGCCATATAACTGCGCAGGAACAGGCCGCCCGCGATCATGGCAACGCAAAGAAGCAGAACAATCCAGATCCACGACGTCATGACAGTACGTCCGTTCTTGTTTTCACAGCATCATCGCCTCTGTCCCGCAACGGCACAGAGTCATGCAAGCGTTTAGAAAAACTCAGTATTTCCCACCCGTTCGAGCCTCGGGAAGCCCGAATTAAGGCATCCAGACGCGCTCGTTAACCGATGCATAACAGACTTTTAGCGCCGTTTTAACCCTGACTGCGTCTTTAATGGGTCGTTGCTGTGCGGCGCTCGGGTCACGATCCGGGGGACCCGCACAGGTCAATCATCTCCGATCCGGCTCGTAAGCGTTCCCATGTCACGTGCATCCCTGCATCAGTTGAATATAAAACCGAGATTTTTCAACTGGTTGGACCGAACTTTGCGGCCGATATCAAAGACGAATCAGTTACTCACTTCGGTCATGGAAACGTCAGGTGCCATCGCCCCCGTATCAGGAGATATGGGACGGAGTGTCAGCGTCGCCCCTTGGGCGACGGGCGGCATCGTGTGCGCGGCCGCATTGCTCGTGGTCGGCGGCTTGGTCGTCCTCGCCGGCGCCGATGCCATCGGCCTCGCCATGTTGTCGCTGCTCGCCATCGTCGGCCTGTTCGCGAGCTTCGGCGTCCTGTCGGGCTACGTGCGGCTCGACAGCCGCTCGCCGCTCGACGCCATCGAGCGCCTCGCCGCAGTCCACGCCGCCCCGAGCCTTGAAATCACCGGTCCGGACGGTGTGCCGGTGTTTGCCAATCCGGCCGCACAACGTTTGCGCGGGCCAGCACCC
>JANOAW010000069.1:0-1829 GCA_031411355.1 Hyphomicrobiaceae bacterium
GCCGGCATTACAGCCGATTTTGACGGCAATTCGTGGACGCTGCGCGCGTCGACCACCGCCCCGCCGCAGAACATCGGCCAGAGTTTCGGCAGGCGCGGCATAAAATTCGGCGACCACCCCATCGACCCGGCACGTCATGATACCGTCGTCGTTCATGCGCCACTCCGGTTGTTGGCTGCGGCGAGCAGGTCGGCCACGAGCTGCAAAGCCGCGGCGCGGCGATAGCCTGCATCGGCACGCACGTCGTCGATCGGCGTCAGATGGGCGAGGTCGTCCGGCTCGGGCGCGACGCTGCCGATACGCGTGCCGATAAGTCGTGCTTCGAGCCGCGGCAAGCGCTGTGCGACGGCCGAGCACGCGCCGACGGCGATGCGAGCGGTGCGGACTGTGCCGTCGGCGTCGGTGTCGAAGGTGCCCGACACCATGGCGATCGAGATGACGAGATACGCGCGTGCGCCGAGTTTGAGGAAATGGCCGCTGCCTGCTCGTTTCGGGATGTCGACCGAAACCAGCAGTTCCCCCGCCAGCAGCGCCGTCCGGCGATAGCCGGTCAAGAATGCGCCAATCGGCAGTAAGCGCTCACCCGCCAAGGAGGCGAGCCGGACATGAGCATCCAAGGCGAGCAAACAGGGGATCGCATCGCCAGCGGGCGACGCTGTGCACAGATTGCCGGCGATGGTGCCGCGGTTCTGGATTTGCACGCCGCCGATGTCACGGGCAGCCGCCTTCAAGCCGTTGAACAAGGGCGGCAGCACGTCAGCGCGCGCAATGTCGGACCACGTCGCCAAGGCGCCGATGCGCCACGTGTCGATGCCGTCGGCGATAGCGCCGAGCCCGGCCACACGTGAGATGTCGAGCAGCGGCCCCGGACGCCTGGCACCTAAGACGGCTTTGCCGGCCAGCGCGGGATAGAAGTCGGTGCCGCCGGCGAGAACGGTCGTCGAAGGATCTCGCGCCAGACGGTGCAACGCCTGTTCAAGCGTGCGTGGTTGCTCGTACGCCGTCATTCCGCGGGCTCCGGCCACAACCGAGCCGCCTCGTCCGCCGTGTAATACCCACGTGCCACATCCCGCGCGACCAGCGCCCGCGACCTTGCAGTCGGATCGCCATACCCGCCGCCGCCGGGCGTCTTCACGGCCACGCGGTCACCGGCCGCAAGCTCGATGCCCTGATCCTTCGACAGATGCTTCGGCCGATAGCTCGTGCCGCCACGTGTCACGACCACGTCGTTGACCGCACCCGCCATGCCCCCGACGATCCCAGGTGGGCCGAAACGACCGTGGTCCATCACAAACGACAGGCGTGCATCGCCACGCAGGATCTCGATCTCGTAGTCGACACCGAATCCGCCGCGCCGCTCGCCGCCGCCGCCCGACCCCTCGTGCAGTGCAAAGCGGTGGAAGCGCACCGGAAACTTCAGTTCCATGACTTCGATCGGCGCGGTCTTGGAAATGCCGATCGTACTGCACCCGTTGGCAAGGCCGTCATGATCGATGTTGCCGCCGTAGCCGCCGCCGGTGATCTGATACATGACATAGCCTTGTCCTGTCGCGGGATCATGACCGCCGAGGCACAAGTTGCCTGACGTGCCGGCGGGTGCCGCGGTCACCTTGTCCGGGATGGCATGCGCGAGGGCGAGAAACACGGCCTCCGCGATGCGTTGAGATACTTCTGCAGCGCACCCCGAAACCGGGCGCGGATAGCGCGCGTCGAGAAACGTGCCGGCGATACCGGTGATCGAGAGCGGCGCGAAGGCTCCGGCATTCAGCGGCGTGTCGGGAAAAATGTGGCGGACGGCGAGATACACAGCCGTTCGCCCGCCGGGTGCC
>JANOAW010000070.1:0-10256 GCA_031411355.1 Hyphomicrobiaceae bacterium
CATCGAACGTCTGGCAGCGGCCTGAAACGCCGCCGTCGGTGGTTGGCAACGGCAGGAATTGATTGAATGCGAGTTTGGACGGCTTACCGAGCCGCAGCGGATTGATGCGCGGAAACTCGGTATTGAGATCATCTATCGACGCTTCTTTGACCTCACCTGTCACCATGTTGAACGACCACCGGTGTAACCGATGCACGCGGCGTCGATAAGCCATCATGGACGATAACGGTCCGTCGGCCTTGTCGCGCTTGGGATCGGGGTCGGCTTGTCGGCAACAGATCTGATGCACCCAGTCACCGTCTTCCCAGGCATTGATCACGTGCAGAATATAGCACGGCTCGGCTTCGAACCATTTGATCTGGTCGGCCCGCCCGTAGCGCGGAATGATGCCGAAGCGCGCCGGCATGTCGCGATGAAACGACAGGATACGGTGCTTGGTCTTTTTGAGCAGGTCGACGTCATGAAACAGCGGCAGATCGTGCAGAATAGCGTAATTCTCGGTCAAGCCGAGATCATGCGGCGAGCGTGGCCCAGGTAGATCGATGGCGACGTCGTGCAACAGCGCCCCGGTCGGGCTCGCCACGCCGTAGCGCATGTAGGGTGGCGTATCGCTGTAACTGAAGAAAAACAGCTCCCCCGTGGCCGGATCGACTTTGCTGTGTGCCGAAAGATCGTAGGACAGCCGCCCGCCGAGTGTTTCCTTGCCGCGCGTTTCAAGCGTCAACGGATCGATATCGTATGGCTTGCCCGCCATATAGAACAGCGACATCAGCTTGCCCGCGTAGTAGACAAGGTCGGTGTTCGACGTGTCCTTGATGGGCGAACCCGGCAGCATGAAATTGTACGGACCGGCAAGCCCCGGCCAGATGTTCATCTTGGCGATATCTTCGACGACGAAGGCTTCGTTGCGGATCCAACGTTGCCGAAACGAGGCACGGCCGTCGCGGAAGTAAATGGCGCGCAGCATCGCGTCGCCGTCATAGTAGTGATAGCGATTGATCGGCTCGAAGCGTTGCGATGGGCCGTTCATGACATAGGCGCCATACAAATCGGCCGGCAGCTCGCCCTCGATTTCCAGGCTCTCGGCATCGTACTCGCGGTTGGTCGGGGCGAATAGGCCGTGCAGATAGGGGTGATCGAGTTTCCAGATCCAATCCGGCGCGTCCGGCGGCGGCGTTCCATCGGGCGCCATCAAACGCACGTTCAACCGTGTGATCGGCAAATCCGGGTCGTGGGGGGCGTCTGTGTGAGGACGCGCAGCTGTCATGTGTCGGACCTCGGCTGGTCGCGGATCGCGGGCACCAAAAAACACGCAAGCGTCGAGACTATCGACGGCAGCCACAGTGTCAACGTCGCCGCGTCCCGCTATACCACAAAGCTCGGCTGAACATCACCGGAGACGTCATGCGCGTCGATCGCATCTGGACCAATGCCCGCATCGCGACGATGGCGGCGGACAAGCCCGGCCTAGGCATCATCGCAGGCGGGGCGATCGCGTCGACGAACGGCAGAATCACGTGGGTCGGCGCCATGGCCGAACTCCCCACGGACATGAGCGCCGTCGAGCGCATCGACTGTGCGGACCGCTGGATCACGCCGGGGTTGATCGATTGCCACACGCACCTGGTCTACGGGGGAAACCGCGCGCACGAGTTCGAGTTGCGCTTGGCGGGTGCGAGTTACGAAGAAATCGCACGCGCCGGCGGCGGCATCGTCTCGACGGTCACGGCCACCCGTGCAGCCGACCACGCACACCTGATTGCTCAAGCAGCTGAGCGCCTCGACGCGCTGATGGCCGAGGGCGTGACGACCGTCGAAATCAAATCCGGCTACGGCCTCGATCTCGCGACCGAGCGCAAACAACTCGAAGCCGCGCGTACGCTCGAAAATCAGCGCAACATCTCGGTCGAGACGACGTTCCTCGGCGCACACGCGCTACCGCCGGACGCCAATGGCGACAAGGACGCCTACATCGATCGTGTCTGCAACGAGATGATTCCGGCACTGGCTGCGGAAAAACTTGCCGACGCCGTCGACGCGTTCATGGAGGGCATCGCCTTTTCCGCCGAGCAGACGACGCGCGTGTTCGAGGCGGCGAAGGCCGTGGGGCTGCCGGTCAAACTGCACGCGGATCAGTTGAGCAATCTGCACGGTGCGGCGTTGGCCGCGCGTCATGGTGCGCTATCGGCCGACCACCTCGAATATACCGATGCCGCGGGGGCCGCTGCGATGAGCAGGGCCAAGACCGTTGCGGTGCTGTTGCCGGGAGCGTTCTATTTCATCCGTGAGACGCAGTTGCCGCCGGTCGATCTGCTGCGCACTGCCGGCACCAGGATCGCCATCGCGACGGACAGCAATCCAGGTTCCTCACCGCTGACCTCGCCACTGCTGGCCATGAACATGGCGGCGACGCTGTTTCGATTGACAGTGGATGAATGTCTGATCGGCATGACGCGCAACGCGGCGGCGGCGCTCGGACGCGCCTCGCAGATCGGCACGATCGAGATCGGCAAAGCCTGCGATCTGGCCATCTGGGACATCGAACGGCCGGCGGAGTTGGTCTATCGCATCGGCTACAACCCATTGCACCGGCGCATCTGGCGCGGGCAAGGCTGACTGACAGTCCCGCACCGTCGTGCGAATTATCCTAGCCGAGCAGCGCAATGACCGCGTCGGCCATTTCGCGGCAGTTGGCAGTGCCGCCCATGTCACGCGTGCGGATGTCGTGCTCGGCGAACAATGTCTCGATGGCCGTTTCGATCGCGCGGGCGGCCTTGGGGTGGCCGAGATGATCGAGCATCATGGAGCCAGACCAGATCTGGCCGATCGGATTGGAGATGCCTTTGCCGGCGATGTCGGGCGCCGAGCCGTGGACGGGTTCGAACATCGAGGGATAGATGCGCTCGGGATTGATGTTGCCGCCGGGCGCGATGGCGATCGTGCCCGTGGTCGCTGGTCCGAGATCTGAAAGAATGTCGCCGAACAGATTGGAGGCAACGATGACGTCGAACCAATCGGGATTGCGCACGAGGTGCGCGGTCAAGATGTCGATGTGGAACTGGTTGGTTTTCGCCGCCGGATAGTCCTTGGCGACGGCCGCGAAACGCTCGTCCCAATAGGGCATGGAAATCGAAATGCCGTTCGACTTGGTGGCGCTGGTGACCTGATTGCGCGGCCGAGTCTTGGCGAGATCGAAAGCGTAGCGCATGACGCGATCGCAACCCCGTTTTGTAAACAGCGCCTGCTGGATGGCACCTTCCATGTCGGTGCCTTCGTACATGCGGCCGCCGATGGAGGAATATTCGCCCTCGTTGTTCTCGCGCACGATCCAGTAGTCGATGTCGCCGGGTTTGCGATTTGCGAGCGGCGACGTCACGCCCTCGAACAAGCGCACGGGACGAAGGTTGACGTATTGCTGAAAGCCGCGCCGGATCGGGATCAGCAAACCCCACAACGACACATGGTCGGGCACTCCGGGAAAGCCGACGGCGCCAAGATAGATGGCGTCGTGCTTGGCGATGCGATCGAGGCCGTCGGCGGGCATCATCGCGCCGGTTTTGTGAAAGCGCTCGCAACTCCAATCGAAGTGGTCCCACGTGAAGGCGATGTCGAATTTCCGGCCGACCGCCTCAAGCACGCGAATGCCTTCAGGTACGACCTCGTGGCCGATGCCATCGCCTTCGATGACGGCAATCTTGAGGGCGTTGGCGTTGGCTTTGGATGCGGACGTCGACGGCGATTTGGACACGGGATTTTCCGAAAGCAAGATCTGGCGATGGCCGACAGGGTCGAGGTAGTTGTGGACTTGTGCGCCATCACGCGACGCGACGCAAACACACCGGCCGCGCGACCCAACGCGAAGGACGACACGATGACGTTTCCCATTCCGCGCGGCGCCTTCGTCGTCTCGTGTCAGGCGCGTGCGGACAATCCCTTGCACGGACCCGTGTTCATGGCGGCGATGGCGCGCGCCGCAGCGCAAGGTGGCGCGGCCGGATTTCGGGTCGAGGGCGCAGCCGACATCTCAGCCGTGCGCGCGGTGTCGTCGTTGCCGGTGATCGGCCTCGTCAAACGCTTCTCGGATCAATTCCCCGTCTACATTACACCCGATGTGCGCGACGCCGTGGTGGCCGCCGAGGCTGGTGCGACCGTGATCGCCATCGACGCGACGCGTCGTCCGCGCGATGGCATGGCACTCGAACACCTCATTGCCGCGATCAAAGTTGCGACTGGTCGCCACGTGCTGGCCGACGTCGCGACTTTGGACGACGGCCTCGAGGCAGCGCGGCTCGGCGCCGATGCGATTGCGACCACGCTTGCCGGCCACACATTCGAGACGGCGCATCGCAAGGCGTTGGGGCCTGATCTCGATCTCGTTTCGGCATTGGTTGCGGCGACGGCGCGTCCCGTCATCGCCGAAGGCCTATACGAAACACCAGAACAGGTGGCCGAGGCGTATCGACGTGGCGCGCACGCCGTCGTGGTCGGCACCGCAATTACCAACCCGCGCGAGATCACCCGACGGTTCGTGCAGCGCGCAGGGCAGTGAGTTTCATTTCACCAGCTCGCGAATGGCGCGATCCTCATCCCGCAATTGCAGCACGCGGCGGACCACATCTGGGCGCTTGAGCCGGTCGCTCTGTTCCGTCGCGAACGCGAAGCTCGCGGCCTTGCCCCAGCCGTTGTTCTGATGCCAGCCGATCAAATCGTCGCCCCCCGGCGAGGCCATGTAATACCCGCGCGGAGTCCAGGCGACCCAGCGGCGATCCTTGGCGTGTACGAACAGCGACAGCAATTCCGCGCCATCCGTCATGCGGAACCATCGCACCGTGCCATCACCGGTGGCCGCGACGACGAGATTGCCGTCGCCGGCGATCGTGACACCCCAGTTGCCAGCGACCGTGTCCTTGCGCCAGAGCGCCTTGCCACCCGCCTCATTGGCCCTCAGATTCCAGTCCGTCCCGAGCACGTAGGCTTTCGCATCCGGCGCGATCGCGAGGCTCCGAGCCGTTTCATACTGCACGAGCTCGATCGGTTGGCCGCGCAAAAGCGGTCGACGGTTGTCTTGCCAATCGCGAATGTCGATGCCGGTGATGCGGGCCGCCGAAAAGGCGTCTGGCTTGTCCTTGCTCTCTGACAAAGACCCGGCGGCGAGGTCGAAGACGACCGGGTCGTCGCCGCCATAACCGAGGCCGAACCGCACCTGCAGCCCATTTGGCGACACGGTGAAGTTCTCGGCCTGTTTGCGCCGCATGTCGGGTATCACCGTGCCGACCCAACCAACCTGTCGACCGGTCGCATCGAGGATACCGAAACTCGGGTCACCGGTCGCAAGAGCAATACCGTCTCGGCACGGAATGATTTGGCGCACCGTATTTTCTGTGATGGCTGGTATCATCACGCCGGCAGCGCGACCTTCACCGCCCCACGTCAACGCCTGACGGATGCTATTCACGCTGAAAGTACCAGCGGCCCATAAGGTCTGGCCGTCCTTCGACCAGGCAACGGATGAAATGTTGCCGCGCTCGACGCCGTCGACGTTTGGCGAATGCAGGAGTTTCAGCGTGCCGGCATCGTAGATTTCCACCGCCTTGTTGTCGTCGTGCCCGACCGCCACGGTCTTACCGCTCGGATGCACGGCGACGCTGTAGGGCTCTTTGCCACCCGGCGTGGTGACCTTGGCTTCGCGCTTGAAGGTGCGAGAATAGCGGCGCAACGTCGCGTCGTCGCCGACGGCGAAGAGCCGGTTGTCGGAACCGAATGCGATGCCATAACTGTCACGTTTGGCAAAATCGGTATCCGTCAGCACTTTGCGCCATTCGAGCGCGCCTTGCCGCTCCCAGACATTCACGCCCCCACCCCCGCCGAGGGCCGCGGCGAGATAACGGCCATTGGCGGAAAACACCAGGCGATTGACCACGTTGGCCAGTGGGCCGAGTTCGGTGACCATGCGTCCGGTCGCACTGTCGAACAGCATGACATAATGTTGCGTCGGGCGCGACCAGCCAGCGACAGCCGCAACCTTGCCGTCGGCGGAAAGGTCGACGGTGTAGATTTTTCCATGGCCACCGTCGCCGATGGGTGGCCGAAAAGTGCGCAGGAGTGTTGGCGATCCGCCATCGGGCGCGACTGACCAGAGCCGTGCCGTTTTGTCGTCACTGCCAGTCAACAGCAGCGTGCAATCCTTATCCGCCCCAATTCCTTTGATCATGGCGGTATGCGCACCGGTCTCGATGCGAATTTGTGGCACGCTCGAGGGGTTAGCATCCTGTGCGAGGCTAGGCTGTGTCGGGGCCGCCAAACAGAATAATAGTCCGGCATACCACGACGAACGCAGATCAAATGCCATGTGAACCTCGGTGGTTCTGGGACGTAAATTGGCTGAGTGGATCGAAAGCTGCGCTGCGGAACCGCGCGCGTCAATTCATTTCCATACGATCAGGGCTACGCTTTCCGACATAACCGAACGGCTGTAGGCATTGATTCGGGAACACGCATCGGGTGGAGAGGTCGGAGCAGTACCGTGACGGTTTCGACGACGATAGGCACCATAGGTCTTGGGATCGACGCGGGCGGAACGGCGACGCGCTGGCACCTCGCGGATGCGACCGGCACGACCATCGCGAGCGGTATGGCGGCGCCGATGTCGGGTCACGTCTACACCGAAGCAGCGCAACTCAGCGTACTGACGACGCTGCAGGTGATCGCGGCCGAGGCAACGGTGCACGCGCGCCCGACGCGCGTGCTGGCGGGCATCACCGGCCTCGACGAAGCAACACCGGCCGCCGCGTTTTTCGCCACCGCGATCGGCACGACGTTCGGACTTGCAGCGGCCATGGTGCGCATCGAAAACGACATGGGCATCGCCTATCGCGCAGCGTGTGAGCCGGGAACGGGCATCCTTGTCTACAGCGGCACGGGCTCGGTCGCCTGTCATGTCACGCGCGCCGGCGAGCATGTCCGCGTCGGCGGGCGCGGCGTCATCATCGACGACGGCGGCTCTGGTTTCTGGATCGCGAAAGAGGCTGTGAAAGCGCTGTTTCGGGCCGAGGATCGCGCACCTGGCTCGGGATGGTCGACGCCGCTCGGTGAAGCACTGGCGGCCGGTTTCGGCGGCGCAACGTGGGATCATGCGCGTACGTTCATCTATGGCGGCGAACGGGGGCGGGTCGCCGCGTTGGCGCCGAACGTGGCAGCGGCTGCGCGCAACGGCGATGCCGTGGCGCTCGGAATTTTGACCGACGCAGGCCAGGAACTGGCCGATCTCGTGGTCTCACTCGTGGCAAGGCTCGGCCCGCGTGAGGCCGTGTTGGCCGGCGGTACGACGACGATCCATGCGGCATTGGTCGAGGCGTTCAGCGCAGCGTTGCCCGCAGGCGTCACCTATCGACACGCCCTGAGCCTCGACGCGGCGCGCGCCGCGGCGCGGACGGCAGCACAATCTGAGTGAGGCGCTCATGAGCATCATCCGCGAACGGGATCTGATCGACAGCGTCACCGATGCTTTGCAGTTCATCGCCTGCGTCCATCCGGCAGATTTCGTGCGTCATCTGCGTGCGGCCTATGATCGGGAGGATGGTTCGGCCGCGAAGGACGCGCTCGGACAATTGCTGCTCAACTCACGCATGAGCGCCATCGACCGGCGACCGATGTGTCAGGATACCGGGACCGCGAGCGTGTTTGTGAAAATGGGTGTCGGCGCGCGGCTCGACACGAAGCGATCGCTGCAAGCGCTGATCGACGAGGCGACGCGTCGTGCCTATCGAAACGATACCAATCCGCTGCGGGCGTCGATCGTCGCCGATCCCCTGTTTCAGCGACCAAACACGGGCGACAACACGCCTGCCATCGTGCACGTCGAACTGGTCGAGGGCGATCGCATCGACGTTACGGTTGCGGCCAAAGGTGGTGGCTCGGAAAACAAGGCGAAATTCGCCGTGCTCAATCCGGCCGACGACGTTGCCGCGTGGGTGGTGGCGACGGTCGCGACGCTCGGCGCGGGTTGGTGTCCACCGGGCGTCCTCGGTATCGGCGTCGGTGGCTCATCGGAAAAAGCCATGCTGCTCGCCAAGGAGGCATTGCTCGAACCGCTGGACATGAGCGATCTCCGACGGCGCGGCGCGACAAGCCCGATCGAGGCGATGCGCATCGACATTTGCGATCGCGTCAATGCGCTCGGCATCGGCGCGCAAGGTCTCGGTGGCGCAACCACCGTGCTCGACGTCAAGATCAAGACGTTCCCGACACACGCGGCGTCTATGCCCGTGGCGCTGATCCCCAACTGTGCCGCCAACAGGCACGTGCATTTTACGCTCGACGGCTCGGGACCAGCGAGATTCGATGCGCCCGATCTCGCCGACTGGCCGGACGATATCGTAGCCCGAGCCGGGGCGCACATGACGCGGGTTGATCTCGACACGCTGACGCGCGCCGAGACGGCGACGTGGCGACCTGGCCAGAAACTGTTGCTGACCGGCACACTGCTGACAGGGCGCGATGCCGCACATAAGCGCATGGCAGCGATGCTCGCGCGCGGCGAACCGCTGCCTGTCTCCCTTGACGGCAAGTTGATTTACTATGTCGGTCCGGTCGACGCGGTGCGTGATGAAGCGGTTGGACCCGCTGGTCCGACAACGTCCGAACGCATGGATCGCTACAGCG
The DNA here is from genome assembly GCA_031411355.1 of Hyphomicrobiaceae bacterium. Taxonomy (GTDB): domain Bacteria; phylum Pseudomonadota; class Alphaproteobacteria; order Rhizobiales; family Hyphomicrobiaceae; genus JABFRJ01. The sequence continues at coordinate 8,662 of JANOAW010000070.1, forward strand.
ATGTGTTGCTGTCGGGCACCGGACTGCTCGGCATGGTCGGCAAGGCCGAACGCGGCGACGAAACGCGGCGCACGCTCGCCCGATATGGTGCTGTGTATCTCGTCGGCGTCGGTGGCGCGGGATATCTCATCTCGAAGGCGGTTACGTCGGCTCGTATCGTCGCCTTTGCCGATCTCGGCATGGAAGCCGTGCACGAGTTCCGGGTGGCGGAAATGCCCGTGACGGTCGCCATCGACGCACGCGGCGCGTCGATCCACGTCAGCGGTCCCGCGGACTGGCGCGCCAGACGAGGGCTGACACTTCAAAAGCCGTGAACCTCGCGCGCGACACGGAAGGTGTTGGCGTAACCGTCGACGGTCGCTGAAATTGGTTCGCCATACCCGCCGCCGATGGCGATCGAAACCGGAATGCTGCGCCGCTCGAAGGTCGTGAACACGAAGCGGTCTCGCTCCATCAATCCGGCGTGGCTGAGCGACAATCGACCGAGCCGATCGACGGCAAGAGGATCGGCGCCCGACAGGTACAACACCAGGTTCGGCCGGAACGCGACGACGGCCTCGATGGCCTCGGCCAGCGCCGCAAGGTAGGCGCCATCGTCCGTGCCGTCGGGCAACTCGACATCGAGCGACGACGTCATGCGGCGGAACGGAAAGTTTTTTTGTCCTTGGATCGAGAGCGTGAACGCCCGTGCCTCGTCGGCGAGGATCGCAGCGGTCCCATCGCCTTGATGCACGTCGAGATCGACGATCGCGACGCGCTCGACGGCTGCCTCATCGAGCAGGATCGTCGCGACTGCGGCGAGATCGTTGAAGACACAGAAGCCGGAGCCGAAATCGCGGTGCGCATGATGCGTGCCGCCGGCGAGTTGGCCTGAAATGCCGGACACGAGGGCTGCGCGCGCCGCAGCCAGCGACCCACCGACCGTGGTGAGCGAGCGCGTCACCAGCGTCTCGCTCCACGGCAAGCCGATACGACGCAGCATGGCCGGATCGAGCGCGCCGTCGAACACGGCCTCGATATAGAGCGGATCATGCACCGACAACAAATCGTCACGCGTCGCCATGGGTGAGGGAACCAGATCGGCCGCGCCCAGGATGCGCTCGCGCATGATTTGGTCACGCAGCAACGCGTATTTCGTATTCGGAAAGCGATGTCCGGGCGGCAACGGCGTTGGCGGCAGATCGGGAAAATAGAAGCGGTGGTTCACGGCTCAATGCCCGGCGATGACGTTCATGGCCTCGGCCAGCCGAATGTCGAGCGTCGTCACGCCGCCGGCATCATGGGTCGACAGCGTGACGTCGACCTTGGCGTAGACGTTGGACCATTCGGGGTGATGATCGAGCTTTTCAGCCATCAAAGCCGATCTCGACATGAAGCCGAAGGCTTCGCTGAAGTCCTTGAACTTGAAACTCTTGGCTATGGCATCACGCCCGCCGACGGCGTGCCAGCCGGAAAGCGTCGCCAATGCGGCTGAGCGTTCGGATGCAGTCAGGCGCTGCGGTCGGGTCATGGGCCAGACATTCGGCTGTTGGCGGTATGTCGGATGGAGCGGCCGTTTGCACAAACTCCGACCTCGATGTCATAGCACGCTTGGC
>JANOAW010000071.1:0-1671 GCA_031411355.1 Hyphomicrobiaceae bacterium
GGCAGCAGGTTGTTGAACTTCAGGCGTTCCTGAGCCTTGGCCGGGTCGAACTTGTAGGTGAATTCGGCAGCCGTCAGCGGGAACAACTGCGGCACGCCGGCTTCGAGCGTGATGTCCTGAGCAGCCAACACCGTCGGCGACCCCATCGACCCGAGATTGACGAAGATCTTGTCTTTTTCGATCATCTTCTGCGTGGCGAGCACCGAACGTTTCGGATCATAGCCGGAATCTTCGAGGATGAGCTTGAATTTGCGGCCATGCACGCCACCGGCTGCGTTCACTTCTTCAACCGCGAGCTTCATGCCGTTGGCCACGGCCACGCCCCAACCCTTGATCGGGCCGGAAAGATCCTGGTGTGTGCCGATGACGATCTCGTCGGCGCTGATGCCTTGGTTGGTGACCTTGGTCTGAGCCAACGCCCCGCTGGCTGCGAGCGCCGAGAGCGCGCTCGCGAGAATTGCATATTTCATGAGTCCTCCACATTTTTCATTGGGACGACGTCCGTCGCCGCACGCGTCCTGGACCACGATTGTGGCCGTCCGTGGCACGAAGGGCAAGAGGGGCACGTCATGTTTGACGACCGGCTTGCACCAGAACCGTCCGGAACCATCATAAGCGTCGGCAAACACCGCTTGCCCGGTCGGGTGCCGCACCTTATTTCGCCCATGCGCCGGTTTTGTTGTGCGCCCGAGACACCGTCATGAACACGCCCGAGAGTGAGCCGCCGCAGCCCTGGTCGGATCGGACAGCGCCGACGCTCGACGATTTCGAGATCCTCGCTCGCGACGGGTGGAACCGCTTGCCACAACACTTTCGAGACCTGTGCAAAGGCGTGGTGTTTCAGATCCACGACTTTGCCGACGAACAGGTTTTGAAAGACCTCGAAATCGACAGTCCCTTCGATTTGATGGGCCTCTATCACGGCGTCCATATCGGCAACAAAGATGCGTCGAGCCTGCCCCAGGGGCCCGACTATGTCTTCCTCTACCGTCGCGCCATCCTCGACTATTGGATGGAGAACGACGAGACGCTCGGCCATCTTGTGACCCATGTTCTGGTTCACGAAATCGGCCATCATTTCGGGTTGTCGGATGCGGACATGGAGGCGATCGAGGCCGAAGCCGAACGCGAAGAAAGCGTTTGACGGAAGACACAGCGCGATCGCCGCCGACAGACAAAGTATTGGCGAAATCGGCGTCTTCCCCATAATCTCGGTATCGATCCCTTGAGTGCGCGTGCGGCTGCAGCTACACCGAAGTGAATGCAGCGTCGTCGTGCGGCGATCGGGGCATCGAAATTGAGCCGTTCAGTCGGGGCAGACGACGTGGTCGCAGGACACGCTTTTCGTTCGGGTCTTTGGCGCTCGGCAGTCGCCGCCACATCGTGGCTGACCGTGATGATCGCGCCCACCGCGTCGGCGGGCCCGACGCCTGAGGAGTACTCCGTCCACGTCGGCAACGCACAGATCGTGCAGTCCGGCGATTTACGCCTCGATGGACGCAAAGTGTTCTGCGGTCAGCGACCTACGGTGCTCGATAACAATCTCGACGATTACGGCGCCGCTTATCCCGGCTTCCTGATTTTGAATCCGAAGCTGATGAACAAGGTCTCCACGCCGGTCAAAATGTGGATCTACGCCCATGAATGCGGCCACCAGTTCCGCGGCCCCGA